>JBHLLJ010000168.1:0-6140 GCA_048885705.1 Candidatus Hermodarchaeota archaeon
AAATTGACAATCTTCCGACTTTTAAGCCTTTAATTTTAGAATATTTTAAATCTTGTGGAATTTTATCTAGATTTCACAACGATAAAGTAATATTTTTTGAAGACATTTTTTAACTACGTGAATAGACTTTTATAAGATATGTTTTTATTGATCTGTCATAAAATAATCGTAATCGACGGTGTTTGCCGAAATCTTAAAAATATATGGGTATCGAGCTTTTTAACTCTTTATTTTAAACCAATAAACCCAATCACTCTAAATATTTAAATAAAAGAAAGGATATGTGATTCATATGAGAGATAAACGAGCAATTATTATCAAAGACCCACGATTGCAAAGAATAAGGAATAATTTGCGCAACTTGATAATACAAACTTATCATAAAGAGTTTAAGAAATTTTTTGATAAAATGGAGAAGATTGAACGAGATAATACTGGAAAGTATAGATCTGTCGACGATATGACTCCAGGTGAGAAAGACAGATTTCGTTCTCTTCAAGAACAAGAGAATCAACTTAGTAATGCACTCGATAGGTCAATTCTTATATGTGTTGCATGTGGGAAAGGTGAACGAGACATGGTGTACAACAAGGCTTACAATGCTTGGTATTGTACTGAATGCTACGGAATGGAGAGCTCGGTTGCTCAGAGACGAGCTAGGACATCTCGGGGCAGTTCGAAGGCAAAATCGTGCGAAGACAAAGCCCTCCAAGAACACTCCAAGACTTTCCTTTAATCTTTAAAACTATTTTATTTCTTCGATTTTTAAGATTTTCTTTTTTATCCTTTTACAATTTTCATTACATTCTCAAAAAAGTTGCGAAATTTCGCCTTTCTGGGTTCTTAAATTTAATTTTTAACTACGTCTGTTTCATTCCAACAATAAAAAAAAAGAAAAGAAAAATAAAAATCTTGTAAAATTTATTCCCATTAGCTTTACATAAAATCTAAAAGCAGCGATGGATTACCTGGGGTCCCATCTCCTTGTATTCTCTTCTGGTAACCCACATTCTATGGAATGTCTTCAAAGATGAGAGAATTGAACCGCCAATCCAGACTGAATACATGCGCTCTGGAGGAGCAATGATTTTGACGTCTACGCTCTCTGGGATCTGTTCTTTGATTTCCTTCGTTAAGCGCTCCTTAATCCCAGGAAACATGGTTGACCCTCCAGATAATACGATATTGCTATACAAGTCTCGGCGTAAATCAACATCGCATTCTGAAATAGCACCAACAATTACGTCATCAAGAGGTTCTAATTCTTTCCCTATTACACTTGGATTAAAGAAACATTCAGGGGCTAAAAATCGTTCTACACCGACATTGATGGTTTCACCGTCAGGAAGCATGTAGCTCTTTTCCATTCCAGCGACCTTCTTACTCAACATCATCTCCTTCTCTGGATCAATTGCAACATAGCACAATTTTTCTTTTATATCTCTCACAATCTCCTTTTCGGCTGATGTAGTAAAAGAGTAGCCTTTTTGTCTCAATAACCTTTGTAAATAGGTAGTAATATCTCGACCAGCGAGATCAATTCTTTGGATAGCATGACTTAAAGCAAAACCTTCGAAAATTGGGACAACATGGGAAACACCATCACCAATATCTATAACACATCCAGTAGTACGACCAGAAGCATAAAGACTTAATACTGCTTGCATGGCTACGTAAAGAGCAGGTGTATTAAAAGTCTCAAACATAATTTCAGCCATTTTCTCACGATTTGGACGTGGGTTTAATGGCGCTTCTGTTAAAAGCACTGGATGTTCACTTGGATCGATTCTTAAGTCGGTATAAAATGTATAATGCCAGATTTTCTCCATAGCAGTCCAGTCTTCAATGATACCATGTTCAACAGGGAACATTAACTTTAAAACGCCTTTTAATTGCATAGCTTCCTCACCAATATAGTATTCCCGTGTATAATGTTCAACATCAGTCATGATGCTTTCATACTTGGGATATCCAATTAGTGTAGGGAAGACTGACCTTGGTTGATCTTCACCAGCAAATCCATTTTTGGAGATACCGGTACCATTATCAACAACCAGGGCTTTTGCGTTCAAAAAGCTTTCTTCCTCTGCCATATTTCTAATTCAGCTCTTATTTTTAATTTTATATATTTTGAATTTTAGATGTATATTTTTATATTACTTGTGTTAATTCTAATTTTTATATTTTTATCAAAAAATTGTTTTCGTTAAGAACAATTAATGTGTAAAATACAAAATTTAATAATCTAATAAATTATGTCTTTATAAATTTTTTTAAACCAGAAACAAAAACTACCCTATTTTTAAGGGATTTATAAATACATTATGGAAAATCTTAATGGATTCTTTTGATACATTGGTATATTCCAATCTAATCGTATTTCCATTGTTTTCTGATTTTATAACAAATAGTGTAAAAACTAATAGAAATGGAAATGAGTTGTTATAAAAAAATGCAATCAAATACAGTTATATTAAAGTTTTGAATCCTTAATCGATATTAGAAAGAATAGATTGTTTTGAAAAGGTAAGGCTTTAATAAAAAAACTTATTTAAGTGATAGCTTAAATAGTAACTTGATAAGAGAGAGGGTTTTTCTCGGGTTGCAAAAAAAAATATTAAAGTTGAGTAAAAGATATGCCAGAAAGCGGGACCATATTATATGACTTAAATAAGGTTTTTATACCCTGTCGAACTGTACTGGAAATGGAAGCGTTGACCTCTTTATTTCTAGAATATTACAATTACGATGACATAAAGGAATTGCCCCAAAGTCAACCTACGAGTCAAAAATTAATAGAAAAATTTCATGTATTAGATTGCCACCCCCTTGAACATATCATTGAATATTTTATTGATGTTGTCGTGAGCAAATTGAAACCAATAGTAATGTATTCAAGAGATCATCATGATAGATTTAGGATGGGGAATGTAGAAGCTTATACCAAGACGAGGTTGTGCTTATTTTTTGCTTTACATAGATTAAAGGTAAAATTTTTGATAATAAAGAACTTTATGGACAAATTTAAAGAAAATTATTACAAATTAGACATTTCAAGGGACCAAGAGACTCTTGGTACACATAATTTTCTTTCTGCTTTTTATGATGACTATTATAAAAAAAATGAAATGAACCTTAAACTCATGCTATCTTCAAAAAGGATGTCAGAAAGAGTAAGTGAATTAATGGATACTTCAAATACCATAACTAATGAGGACATAATAAATGCTATCACATTTAAGAAATTTCTTGATGATAAAAATAGAATTAAGTTTATTATGAAAGAGATAAAAGCTTCAATTTTTGTCTGTAGAGTAATGTTTGCCCAAATGGATGTCTATAAACCTTTCACATTAGCGAAGGAAGCTAATATTGATGCAGAGGAGATTATGATAAGCCAAGATTTCATTCCTGAGCTAATTCCTGCTATATCACAGTGTTATGCTGGAAAACAGAGCCAACAACTTAAAGATTGTATTACTGCCTATGAATTTATGATGAATAGAGTTTTAGAAGGTATAAATTATGCTGTAGAAATTGCTTCAGGTGGACAGATAATACTCGATTTAGATAGTACTATCTATAACACTGGAAATATCTTCAAATTATAATATAAAATAATCTTCATAAAAACTGGACTCTTTAAATGTTAAATAATTTATTCGATATTTATCATTCAAACAGAGATATTAGGAATTTTTTATTATGAAGAAAGAAAAATTAGAAATGAAACGTGAAGTTTGGGAATATTTCAGACAATATAGAAAAGCACCTTTCCAAAAAAGATACTTAGAATTAATAAATCCAACAGAAATAAATAAAGCTACAAATCACCATAACTAAAAAAACCTTATATTTTTCAGGTCTTTTTGGGATGATGCTATTCACAAATCAGTCTTTTATAATTTTCAATTTTTGTTGAATTATCATCCTATTATATTTACTTCTAGTATATAACTTAATTCAACATTTAGCTAAATCCTATGAAATAAAACTAGAAGGTGAAATATAAAAAAAGTTTTCTTTATTTTACTATTAATTCTTTAATGTTTCTTCTGCCCTTTCAATTTTCTTATTAGACCATTCCTTAACTTTTGCTAACAATTCCATTTTATTGTTTGGTCTATTTAATTCAATAGGTTCTTTAATGTAACCTCTATTTAGAGCATCATTGTAAACTTTTTCTCCAGTTTTTGTCCTAATTATTGCAGTGGTTAGTTTTTCTGGCGAACCAATCCCACCAAATGATATATCCGCATAAATATTAGAAAAATCAGGACATGCATAACAAGCAGGACGTCCAATATCGTGCAAATCTGAAAAGGGGATATTTAACGTATTTCCATTTTTGAAGTATAAAATAAGATTTTCTCGCACGTTCATACTCTCAACTTCTTCAAACGAGAAATTAAACTTTTCTTCAAGTTTTTTCCTATCTTCATCATCGAATGAGAAATTCAAATAACAAAACAAGCCGAAAGCATATTTAACAATATGTGCAGGTAATATACTTAATGCTTGCATCTTTCTTATTGAATTAATTTGGCATGGAGTACCAACAACCGCAATATTTAATAAATCAGAACTTCTTACCTTTTTCAAGGCTATATTCGCTGGTATGAACGTATTATATTTTTCCAATCCAACTACTTGACTAGAAAAGTCAAAATGAGACCCTGCAGCATCAATTAAATCATTTTTATTTGTGGCTAAAAATGATGTTCGATTAAAAGGGCCTTTCCTCTTACAAACTATTGCTCCATCAATTAGCTTATTGTCTAGTAAGTACGTTAAGATTGCTGTTACTGCGCCACCATCAGTTGCTCTTTTTTTAATTTCGTCAGAAGTAGCATGACAGGAAGCTATTTTCAACTGATTTCCTATAGGAGGATCATAATTGAACTTTTTATTTAACTGTTCATTTAATACATGAGTTTGGGGACAAACAAAATAACAAATGCCACATTTAAGACATTTATCCTTATTAACATATTTAGGGGGTCCTGACTCTGACATTTCAATAGCTTTAATTTCACCAGCTGAACAGAAACTTACACAGCCTCCACACTCACCACAAAGTCCTCTGTTATGAACTTCTAATATCAAATCCTCAAATGTTTTTGCGACTGGAATAGCAGCCACTCTTTTTCACCTATTTTTGATTTATTTTAAAAATTTTATTTTTAATTTAATATTCATTCGGCATTTTCTTAAGCTCAGCAAGCGAAAATACAGGACCGTCAACGCACACAAACTTATTACCTATATTACATCTTCCACATTTACCAATTCCGCACTTCATTCGCATTTCTAAACTATTTAGAATTTGTTCATCTTTCCAATTCAGCTCTTCCATAACAGCAATGGTAGTCTTAATCATTATTGGAGGTCCACAGATGACAGCAACAGCCTTGTCGGAACTTGGAGCAACTTTTTTAACAATTGGTGCAACAAATCCTACTTCTTCAGTCCATCCCTCTGCTTCTCTATCTATAGTTAAAACTACCTTAATATCATCTCGTTTTTTCCATTCATCTAAAATATCTTGATATAAAACTTCTCCAGGGTCGCGATTTCCATAAATTACTGTGATATTACCATAGTCTTTTCTATGTTTCTCATCTAGTAAATAAATTACTAGTGATCGGAGTGTTGAGAATGCAAAACCTCCTCCAATAACTACAATATTTTTACCCTTCATTTCTTCAACAGGCCAACCATTTCCACACGGACCTCTAACTCCAACCGTATCTCCTATTTCACAATTATGAAATGCTGAGGTTACAGTCCCCATTTTTTTAATAGTAAATTTAATAGTTCCTTCTTCAGTAGGAGATGAGGCAATCCCTATTGGGCATTCACCTTTTCCAATTAAACTAATTTCTGCAAATTGTCCTGGAATATAATCAAAGTTCTTATAATCCCCTTCTTTTTTAAACTCTAATTCAATAGTTTTTATATCATTTACTTTATTCTCAGAAACTATTGATTTAACTCTTGTAAGATATGGTATATAAGGATTAGGCAACTACCTTCTCACCCTCTTTTTTTTCTATTTTTTTAATTTTATCTAATATTACTCGAAGATCATTATTAGCAGGGCAAACATAAACACATCTACCACATCCAACACAACCCAA
>JBHLLJ010000169.1:0-5989 GCA_048885705.1 Candidatus Hermodarchaeota archaeon
TATAAAATTTGAAAGTGTTCCCCCTGTGCAATATATGCTTTAAGCCCATCTATCGGGATATCTGCCTTTGGTAATTCCGATACTGGCTTAGGAAATATTTCTGACATATTAATTTATTTTTCTCTTTTTTTATTTACATTTATTATTCTTTAATGGTAATTCTTTCTCCTAGCTTATAATAATTGAAATCTCCACCAGTAGTCCAAATGATAGGATGAATTTTCCTCCAATCAAGTTTGGGATTTCCGCCATCTTCAATTGTATATTGACGATTAACATATGATTTAACAACTCTTCCAATTATTCCTTCATTACGATCATAATCGAGGATTTCATGGACTTCACATTCTATATTTACAGGGCATTCTCGGATCATTGGAGCGGTTTTTAGTTCACCATAAAAGTTCTCAAAGAGAGTACTCTTATCAAAATCTCGTCCAGATTTACTCCCGCATATATTAGTTTGGTCTACAAGATCCTCCGAAGGGACATTTACACTAAATGACATGTTCTCATGAATTCCAATTGAAGTATACCGCTTTTTCGATAAACTAAAGAAAATATATTTTCCAAAATCAAATGGGCAACTGTATCCAATTACCAAATAATTAGGTTTTTTTTGAACATTCGCCCCAACCAAAATTACGGGTAATGGACTGAGTAGATTCCCTTCGATAATTTGTTTATTTAAGTTATCGTGGCTCATATAAATCAAAAAAAAATTTTATAATTATATTATTTTTTATGCTTTTTCCCAATCTCAAATGCCGGTGCCAGTTTTTCGCCAACTTTCCAATATATATTTCTTGAATAAGTGTAAGTATTCAATTTGGAAATATGTGGTATCCCCTCTATTAAACAATTCTCATCAGCATACGCATTTACTATTTGCCCTATAAATATTTCATGGCCTTGTTCAACATCAACTATTTCTTTTATTTTAAAAGTTTTAACAACCTTACATTCAAGATTTAATGGTGAAACTTTTACCATTGGAGCTGTTTTTAAGTCACCATAGAAAACATCAAATACTTTTGACTTATCTACTTCTTTTCCTGACACTATACCGCAATAATCAACCAATTCTGCCAAATTTTCTGTGGGTGTATTAACACTGAACGTACCATTTTCCTTAATACCAATATTAGTGTAATGAGTCTCCCACGAAGCTATTGAAATCATCGGAGGGTCAGCTTCTACAATACCCACATATGCCAGAGTCTCAAAATTTGGCTTTCCATTCACATTTGCTCCAATAAGAGCAACTGGCATAGGAAATAAATACGCCCTAGGAGTTATTTTACTTTTTTTCATTAAATTCCACTTTTAACAATTAATTTTATGTATAATAAAAAATGTTAACATAAATAGATGACAATAATGAACTTAGAACGAACTTTGAACTATATTCTAATTTTGAACCGATAACTCTTAATCTATTTTATTATTCTATAGTCTTATTATTGAATTTACAGATAAAATGATTTATTAACCGCAACAATTCGTTTTTGAGTTAGTTTCAATAACAGGACCACAGCCACAGTTATCTTCGTTTAGTTCTCCCTTTTTTGCGTTTTTAGCTACGCCTCTCGCATTCCACAAACAACCACACCCTTTTCTTTCATTAAGAATAATTGCTTGAGTTGGACAGTTTCTTTTACAGGCGCTACATTCCGTACATAATTCGGGTCTAGAAATTTCATACTTTCCAGAGTTACTGGTTTGTGGAAGTCCAAATGGACACACTTCCGCACAAAGACCACAACCGTTACAAGCATCCTTATCAATAAAGATTAAAACATCTTTTACAAATTCAGTAAAATCAAACGATTCAAGATTAGTTTCTGTCATTTTATTTACCTCCTATTTTTTTATATCTTTCATTTTTTTTTAAATTTATGTTAAAAATAAAAATCCTAAAATTAGAGAAACTATACTTAGGACAATTAATATTTTATTTGTTAAATTAAAAATTGGATATTCTTCTTGGATTTCTCTGGGACTTGTAGCCATTGAGTAACCACTGAATGACATTGTTGAAAAGTACGTAATCCAAAAGTAAAAGGGTAATTGCCAGAGAACATAATATATATTGCTATGGATCAAAAAAGATATACCTCCTAAGAATACCATATTGAATATACCAAAAAAAATACCCTTAAAAATAAATCTCCTTGTGAATCCTGATATTGGGAACAATAACGCTATAATAATATTTGCTGTAATTATCCAGAGAGCTAATTCACCAACCCACCATAATTTGTTAAACCACGTTATAAATAAGAGGAGAAAAATTAACACAATTAAAGGCAAAATAAATATCTTTCGAAATAAAAATGAAATGTGGGTTAGGCCAGCTCTTATTCGATGATATAATGTAAACTTAGCTAATTTCATTCGGTCAGGTTTTTGAGCAGGATTTTCTTCAAGGAATTGAGGTATTTGTTTAGACCAAACTGGCCCATATCTAACTCTAAAAGGAAACTTTTCCGAATTTTTCGGGAGTTGAGGTATTGCTACACCCCCTGCTGAAAGTTGCGGGAGTAATAATGTTTTCTTTTGAGTTATATTTTTTATCCCTGTAGCTTCTACAGCCTCAAGAAGCTGTTTATTTCCAAAATCATTACCACGAGCAGCACACCATACATTTATCCCGTTTGAATCAACACACAATACCCATGCATCAAGTCCTTTAAGATCACGCATCACTTTAACGTAAGTAAATTCATAATTAGCAGTAACAATTATGGGCGATTTTTCATTAGGATTTCCAGATTGATAGATTCCAGGTTCAATAGGGACACGATCTACTTGTCCAGTAAAAATGCAACGATAAATCCTTAACTGAGATCGAAAACCTTTAAATCTCTTTATTTTGGGCTTATAATAACCAGGTTCATTAGTACCATTATCATTAATTTTTTGAAGTTCAATAGCTTGGATTGAACCATGCTCCCACTTTTTAATAATATTTACTTTAAACCCTATAGGTTTTAAATAATTAAAAAACCACTTAATAAGATACGTACTTTGTATTTGCAAACGCCTTAACTTTTTCTTATATCGCCATCTTTTTATTTTAAATGTTAACTTCCAAAATCCATTAGGCACAAATTCAGCAGCTAAAATTAAACGTCCATTTGGCTTCAACATTCTCCAAACGTTTCTAAGAAAAATCTGTTGTTCTAACGGGCGGAGTTCAGATAACATAAATTTACTAACTATAACATCTTGAGAATGAATAGGTACTGCTAAATCTGTAAATGAACTTGTTTGATATAATAATGTTCCACCAGATAAATCAGATGGATAATTTTTCATAGCATAATTAATCATTTGAAAGTTTTTGTCAATTGCAATTACATTATTTCCTTTTTGAGCAATTTTTGCAGCAAGTACACCCGTGCCGCATCCAATTTCTAGTATAGATTCTGAATGATTAATTTTATTCAAAATCCAATTCTGAACTTTAATATTTACTCCTTTTGTTAGAGTAGTAAATTTTGAATCATAAGTTTCTGGCTCTTCCTCTAATTTTCGCATATAAACGACTGCCATAAGTAAACAATCTGTTACAAAGAATTATAATTTAAATTTAGATCAGTTGAAGTATTAATAGAATGAATCATATAAAAATATTTCGATATGAATCTACATTAATAAATATGAATAAAATTTTTATAATTTCATACGTTATATTATAATAATAATACAAAAATACGATGATATTTATATGAAAACAGAACAAAAAGAAAAAGTTAAAGGTACACTTTGCGGATGCGATGATTGTTCTGACGGTGATGTATATTTTAAAAAACTACAACAAATTGGAAAAGATTTAAAATTTGATGAAAAATTAAATTCCTTGTTAGCTTTCTTTAATGCTTTAGGAAATAAGGAACGATTAACCATTCTGACAGCATTGAAAGATCAAGAACGTTGTGTTTGTGAATTAGAAGCAATCTTAGATAAATCTCAACCCTCAATTTCCCATCATCTGCGAGAACTGGAAAAAGTAGGTTTAATTCGTGGATGGAAAAAAGGGAAATATACTTATTATACTCTACTAGAAAAAGATTTTAAGGAAAATATTGCTAATTTAAACCGAGAATTTAATTTTGAATAGTTGAAAAGACAGTTATTCAACTTAAAATAGAAGAAGAAAAATTAAGATTAAATGGATTCGGAATGTCTCTTTAATAAATCTTCATTTGTCTTTCCCATCCTTATAGCTAGCTCGGCTATGATTGAATCCAGATAAACAAATGCCGCAATTTCAAACTGCGTACCCTCCGTTGTTAATAAAGCATTATCATCCTGAGGATCAGGTCTATCTCGTTTTGTACGACCTTTTAATTTTATCGTAATATCAGCAATCCTACCAATAATTGATTCTGTATGAGATGTAATTGATACAATTGCGTATGGTTTTACATTATTAACGTAATTTTCTAATAGTGATACTACGATTTTTGTAGTTCCTGATCCTGAAAGTACAATCAAGATATCATCTTTATCAAGCGCTGGTATTGATGCTAAATTGGTCACCATGTAAACATCTACCCCAAGATGTACTAATCGAGTAGCAAAACATTGTAATATAAAAGCGCTTCTTCCAGATGCTAATAAGAAAAATTTTCGTTTATTCATTATGCCATCATAAGCTAACTCAATGAATTTTTGAGTATATTTAAAATATTTATCTTTTTTAAGATGATAGACGTTATCATTGAGGTTTTTCAGAATTATCTCCATCGCACGAAAGAGTGTTTCTTTCGCACGACCATTAACTTCAATATGATTTTCAGTTTTTTCCATCATTTCTATTCCTAATCTAATTATAATAAGCCATGTAATAATAAAGAAGGATATAAAAAATATGTTTTGGTTAATAATTTTTTAATTCTAATTATAAAAATAACTTGTATTAAGAGCTTATATCATAAATCTGATGTTTAGCAAGATGAAAGAATTATATATCCTATTACAATATCATTAATTGTGCCCATTTATAGTGTCTTTATGAGGTTGATTCTTAATTCGATGATTATTGATCTCCAAATGGGCACACATATTTGAGAGTAAATTTCAAAATAATATTAATTAGGAAAAAAGAGCTCCAATTGCGGCGCAATATTCAGAATTTTTTAAGAAAATTGCCTTTCTATTTTTTACTCTGCATAATACTGATAAAATTTTTTGCAATATCTTATTTTCTATTAGAAATCCTCCAGAGAAGACAATATCTGTTATTTCATTATTAATTGCCATATTAATAGCAATTGTACCTATATTTTCACCAATCATACAAATTATAGAGTTTATAAAATCTTCTTTTTTTAAAGAACCACTATCAAAACTATTGTCAATTTTACCTAATGAGGCTGCTGTAAATTCTCTAAATAAGGAATCAATTCTGTTATCTTTAGGTGAATAGATATCTGAGACTTTTAAGTCCACATTGTATCTATTTCCCTTTTTAGCTAGGTTTACAGCTTCATGGAAATCATTTATTGAAAATATAATTTTAATTATACCCATAAAAAAACCACCTCCGAGAGCTGAACCACCTAAATGCATAATCTCCTCATTTTTCAATACAATCGATGTTCCTGTGCCTATAGTTACTATTAACGAATCAGTGAGTGTTTTATTTTTTTCCAAACTATAGAGAAATTCGATCCCTTTAACATTCGCTTTAAATTCATTTATTAATTTAGCTCCAAAATCCTCACAATATTCCCTAAATAGATCAAAACTCTTTCCTCCAGTGAAATTAAAAATAGTGAATTTACTTTCTTTAGATTTTAGAAATTTATGGATTGCAGAAACACCTGATTGTGTAGGAAAATAATTTAGTATTAATTCATTCTCTTCTAAATAAGCAAATTTAGAAAGGGTTTGTCCCATATCAATTCCTATTTTATAAGGGGGAATTTTATTTATATTATTACCAAGATTTATTTTTATCATTTTACCTATTACTTAA
>JBHLLJ010000170.1:0-5956 GCA_048885705.1 Candidatus Hermodarchaeota archaeon
TTTGAGAAAAACATGAACCGCCATAAATCCCTTGAATGGGCTAAAGTACAAGCAAAGCTGGAAGTTAATAATAAAAAGCTATGGTCGCTCAATGAAATGGAAAGAACTGGAGGTGAACCAGATGTTATTGGTTATGATAACAAGACGGGTGAATATATTTTTTATGATTGTTCAGCGGAAAGTCCTAAAGGCCGCAGAAATGTTTGTTACGACCATGAAGGGCAGGAGGCGAGGGAAAAGAAAGGGGTGCATCCAGAAGGAAACGCTATTGATATGGCAACTGCCATGGGCATTGAGCTTTTAACGGAAGAACAATATCGAGAGTTGCAGAAACTTGGAAATTTTGATACGAAAACGTCGAGCTGGGTGAAAACACCTTCTGATATTAGAAAACTCGGCGGTGCCATCTTTGCTGATTTCCGCTATGGCCATGTTTTCGTATATCATAACAGTGCCCCCTCCTTCTATGGCGTTAGGGGGTTCCGTGGCTCGCTAAGGGTCTAAATTTGGACTTTGAATTTTAGCATTTCTTTGATTTTTGCTTTTGTTTTTTATAAGTTGTATTTTGTGTTTGCACCTGTTGTCCTAAAATTATTGATGGGAAAAAAATTCCAATTAATTTTCAATTAACTTTAATAATAAGGTTTCAAATCGAGATTTTAAATTTCCTCAATTTCTAATTTACCTCCTTTATTGAATTGGATACAGAGAGTAAAGAATTTAAAGAAAAGAAAACATCAAATTCAAATTCTTAAAAAATTATTCATATAATAAACAGATTAAAAGTAAAATTGGAAATGAGTCCATTGCCAAAAATTACTAAATGTATTGCTAATATTAATTAAAAAACACAATTAAAATATAATCATGAATTTTATTGAGGATCTAATTCAACTTATAAAAGAGAAAAAATCTGTTGTCTCAATGGGCCTTGATCCTAGAATGGAAAATGAAGGAGAAATTCCTCAGTATCTAATCGAAGAATTAAATGAACCAAATAAAATTATCACTGAATTTAATAAAATTTTGATCGAGAACACTTATGATTTAATTCCCGTTGTAAAACCCCAGATTGCTTTTTACGAAAAATATGAGGCTTTAAATGCGTTAAAAGAAACTATAAAATTTGCCCATAAAAATGATTTATTAGTAATATTAGATGCAAAGCGAAATGATATTGGTAGCACATCTGAAGCGTATGCTTATTCAATGTTTAAGAATTTTAATGCAGATGCATGTACAATTAATGCGTATTTAGGATTTGATGGCGTTAAACCATTTTTAGAATATCAAGAAAAAGGTGTATTTATCCTAGTAAAGACTTCAAATCCAAGTAGTAAAGAATTTCAAGATTTATTTAGTATAAAGTTAGAAAACATCTCTCAAGATATTACTCAATTTAAGGTTGAAGGCCAACTTTTAAAAAGAAATTATCTCCAAATGGCTGAATTAATTTATAAATGGAGTAAAACAGCACAAATATTTTCTAATTTTACCAATATAGGAGCTGTAGTGGGAGCAACATATCCTCAAGAGTTAAAAAGCATCCGTGAAGTTGTTAAAAATTCATATATTTTAATTCCTGGTTTTGGCGCTCAGGGAGCTCAAGTAAAAGATATTAAAAATGGTTTCTACAATAATGGTTTAGGAGGTCTTGTAAATTCTTCTAGGGGAATCATTTTTGCATATAATAAAAACAATGCTTTTCCTCCAGAGAAATTTGGGGAAGCAGCTAGAAATGAAATTATTGATATGAATAAAAGTATCAATGCTGAGATAGGAATGTAGTAAAATTTCCTAATATTATGCTACCAATGCTCCAAGATTTGAACCTAAAAGGTACATTGCATAGGTAACAGGACCTAAAATTAATACCACAACAATAAGAGATCTTGGTAAACCAATTTTATGAAGGATGTTTATGACATTTAAATCTATAAATGCACAGAAAATCACTGTAAGGATTATCAATACAATTGGTGGTCCTCCCTCTGAGTATTGCCCTGTCCAACCACCTAATATCATTGGAGTACTAATAAAAAAAATTAATCCAAATTGAATACCAAAACTATATGCAACCCATTTAAAATCGGTTTTTTCTGGAGCTTTAGTTATTGCTAAACCAAGCTTTAGAATTAAAATATCAACAAGAAGTAAACAAACTGCAATGATAATAGGTATCAGTTCTTCTATTGAAGGGATTTGAAAAAGCATAAATATCACCATAAAGAGGAAAATCGTTTTAGGTTTTAAAAATTCAATTTATTATTAATATTATTTTTAACTGATAATATTATAAAAGATATAAGAAACATTTTTGATTTAAATTTATTTAATTAGATTATAACATTTGTATTTACATTGATAATAAAATAAACAAATTGGAGGAAAACACCAAGTAAATATAGAAAGGTAATATGCAATGGTAGAAACTAAAGATAAAACAATTCAATATGATGAAGAAACACCTAGGATTGCTGTATTTATTTGCCAATGAGGCTTAAATATCGCTGAAATTATTGATACTAAAGCATTAGTGGAATTCTCGAAAACCCTTCCTAATGTTGTAGAAGCTTTAGATTATATAAGCCTTTGAACCGAACCTGGTGCAGAGTATATAAAAGAAAAGATGATCGAGAGTAATGCAAATAGATTAGTTGTAGGATCATGTACACCTAAAACTCATGAACCTGTTTTCAAAAGCGTGTTAGAAGCAATGGGAATTGATGCTTCCTATTTAGAATTTGCCAATATCCGTGAGCACTCTAGTTTTGTACATAAAAAGGACAAAGTAGGTGCTCAAAAAGTTGCTGAAGATATTATTCGCTCAGCGGTTGCTAGAGCTTCTGTCTTAGAAAAAATATTAATAAAAGAAGTAGATATAACAAAGAAGGCTCTAATAATTGGAGGTGGAGTTGCAGGGTTATCAGCGGGAATTGATCTTGCTGAAGAGGGTTTTGAAGTGCATTTAGTAGAGAAAAATCCTACAATTGGGGGCAAAATGGCTAAACTAGATCGTACATTTCCGACAGATGATTGTAGTATATGAATTCTCGGACCCGTAATGCTACAGGCTGCAAGAACTCCTGGACTGAATCTATACACATATAGCGAAGTAGAGGATGTATCTGGTTTTGTGGGAAATTTCACTGTAAAAATAAGAAAAAGAGCTCGCTATGTAAACAATGATTGTAATGGATGTGGAGCTTGTTTTGAAGTGTGTCCTGCTTTTGGATACAATGAATTCAATGAAGGGATGGACTCAAGAAAGGCTATTTACGTTGCATTTGCTCAAGCTGTTCCTTCTCTAGCTCAAATTGATATGGATCGATGTATAAAATGTGAATTATGTAAGGGTGCATGCGAAGTAGATGCAATAGATTTCGATCAAGAAGATGAGATCGTTGAGATAAATGTAGGTTCAATTGTTGTTGCAACTGGTTGGGATGAATTTGAACCTCCAACTGGATATTTAGGTTATAATCAATATCCGAACGTAATAACTCAATTGAAACTTGAAAGAATGTTAGCACCAAATGGACCTACAATAGGACATTTACTAAGACCTTCAGATGGAAAAGAACCAAAGAAAATATTATTCATTCAATGTGTAGGTTCAAGAGATTTAAACATGAATACTTATTGTAGTTCTGGTGTATGTTGTATGATTTCAATAAAGAATAGCAAATTAATCAAACAACATTATCCAGAAGCAGATATTTCAGTTGCTTACATGGATATGCGCGCTGCTGGAAAAGATTATGAAGAATATTTCACACTCTCAAGAAAAGAAGGTATCAAATATATAAGAACAAACATTAGCAGGATAAAGGAAGATCCAGAAACACATAATCTAAAAATAATAATGCAAAATACTTTGGGTTCGAGTGGTTTAAAAGAACTAGAATTTGATTTAGTTGTACTTTCAGCATCGATGGTTCCAGCTAAAAATATTGAAACAATTCAAAAAATGTTAAAGCTAGAAACTAGTCAAGATGCCTTCTTTAAAGAATTTCATGCGAGATTAAATCCGATAGACACAAAAATACCGGGTATCGTGCTTGCAGGAGTGAGTCAGGGTCCAAAGTCTATAGTTGAGTCAATAGCTCAAGGAAGGGCGGCAGCATCTTCGCTTGCAAGACTGATGGGTAAAGATAAATACCGAATTTTACTGATTAGAGCATCTGTAAATAAAGAACGATGTGCAAAATGTGGATTATGTGAGTTAAATTGCCCCTATAATGCTATAAATCTAACAGATGATGGAGCAGAAGTGAATGAGATATTATGTAGAGGCTGTGGAACTTGTTTAGCAAATTGTCCTTCAGAGGCAATAACGCTAAGATATTATAGGGAACCACAATATGAAAAACAAATTGATGCAATTTTGGAGGAAATATAGAGAGGTGAATTAAATGAGTGACTTATCAAATGGAGATATAAAAATTCTAGCATTTCTTTGTTGGAAATGAGGATATGGAGCAGGAGATATGGCAGGAACTATTAGAGCTCAATATCCTGCTACACTAAGACCTGTAAGGATTAATTGTTCAGGAAGAGTTACACCCTCTTTAATGATGCGAGCTATAGGCAAAGGTGCTGATGGAGTTGTCATTGGAGCTTGATACCGAGGTGAATGTGATTATGAAACAGGTAATCTGGTTGCTGAAAGGAATGTTAGTTATGCAAAAGAAATTTTAAAAACAGTGGGTATTTCACCAGAAAGGATTCAAATGTTTCATTGTAGTGCTGCTGAAGGTCAGCGTTTCCAAACCGAAGCAACTCGCATTTCAGAGACAATTAAAAACTTAGGTAGCAATCCTTTAAAAGATTCAAATACTTCTAATAAAGAAGAAAAGGAATCAAAAAAGAAGAAAACCGAATAGAGTGATCTTTTCAAATAAATTTTAGTTGAATTGGGACTAGCCTTGTGAAGGTTTCGGAAATTATATTTTTAAATTTGGATAAATATTATCATTCTTACTTTTAACTTTTTATTTTAAAAATTATTTTCTTATTTATTATGATTTTATTAAAGTGAGTTTTATATATGGCAAAAGATCCTAAAAAACAATTAAATAAAGCAGAACAACTCTATAAAGCATTACAATATAAACGTGCTGCGAAATTATTTAACACTGCTGGAACTAATTTCCTAAAGTTAGGGAATTATGAATTTGCTAAGGAGTGTTTTTTCAATGCTGCTAAGAGTGCATTACATGAAGATAAATATCTAAGTGGTTTAGACTCTTTAAGAAATGCTGGAAATATATCTCTTCTTGATAATAATTTTTCTGAAGCTTATCAATTCTTCAAAGAATCTCTCAATTATATCCCTAATTTACGAAACTCTTCAGATAGAAACCATTTTTTCGTATTATTTTCAAGCTTGTCTTTTTTATGTTTATTTGTTGATGGAAAGCAAGAAGAAGGATTAAATATTATTAAAAAAATTAGAAGTGAAGTTGATGATAGCTACTTTAAAGAAAGTGCTTTAATAAGGCTAGTTAAGGATTTAACTGTAGCTACAAAAGATAAAAATGAGAAATATGTTAAAAAGATCGAAAATGATTTTGCAAATTCAAAACTTTATGAAGGTGAAGCAAACCTTGCAAAAGCAGCTTTAGTAATAGCTAAAACAATTGTTTCTTTAACCTCTAAATTGAATTTAGATAAAAAGTTGTATACAACTAATGATGTTATAAATCTGACTTTAAATATCGATACAAAACCTCTTTTAGATATTTCTGAAAACTCTTTTTATAATTATAAGATAAAAGAATTAAAAATTACGAAAATTGGAGTCCAGTTAACGGATAATTTTACATTTCATAAAAAACTAGAATTACCTATCGTTATAACACCTGGACAAGCATATAAAATAAATCTATTAATAAAACCGCATTTTCAAATGGAAAATCCTTCAATTGGCCCAATCTTATTAACTTCAGAATTA
>JBHLLJ010000171.1:0-5906 GCA_048885705.1 Candidatus Hermodarchaeota archaeon
GCACGTGCTATAAATAAGAATGAAGCTCTTGAAATCTTAAAACAAGCAGAAGCTGATGGATTAGCTCTTCAATCTGAAAATACACTTAATCCAGAATTCATATGTTGTTGTTGTGGGTGTTGTTGTGAAATATTAGCAAGATTAAAACTTATACCGCGGCCATCAAGAGTCATTACCAGCAATTATCAAGCTGAAGTTGATCAAGATTTATGTACGGGATGTGGAACTTGTATAGATAGATGCCACCTTAAATCGATAAAACTTGTGGATAAGGTAGCTGAAGTGATTCTTAAACGATGTATTGGCTGTGGTGTATGTGTACCATCTTGTCCTGAACAAGCAATAAAGCTCAAAAAAAGAGAAGAAGTAGTAATTCCACCACAAAATTCTGAGGATCTCTATAAAAAGATTATGGTTAAAAAACAGCAATTAAGAAAAAAATAAATAACAAATAAGTTATTTCTTTAAAGCCTCTTACTCAATTTATCAATCATATCCTTTGTCATTGAAACTAAATCATAAGAAGGATTCCATCCCCATTCGTCTCTCGCAGGAAAATCATCGATAGATTTTGGCCAAGAATCAGCAATTTCTTGCCTGTAATCGGGTTTATATTCTATAGAAAACTCTGGAATATGCTTTTTTATTTCGGCAGCAAGTTCACCAGCGGAAAAACTAAATCCTGTAATATTATATACATGACGCTTTAATTTTGACGCATCTGCTTCAAGAAGATCAATCATACATTTATTACAATCAGGCATATACATCATGGGTAAGATAGTATCTTCCTTCAGAAAACATGTGTAATGATTATGTTTTATTGCTTCATAAAATATTTCTACAGCATAATCAGTGGTTCCACCTCCTGGTAATGTTTCGCTACTAATTATTCCAGGGAGTCTCATTGAACGAGTATCAAGACCATATTTCTTATAATAGTATTCAACTAACAATTCACCGCTTACTTTTGTTATTCCATACATAGTTGTTGGTTGTAAAATTGTAGTATTGGGTGTATTATCCCGAGGAGTAGTTGGACCAAAAGCTGCAATGGAACTTGGCCAAATTATTCTATCAATATTATAACTTCTTCCTGCCTCTAAAACATTGATCAATCCATTTATATTAATATCCCATGCAACTTGAGGCATTTTCTCGCCTGTAGCTGATAATATTGAAGCCATATGAAAAATTGTGTTAATATCATATTCAAATATTGCTTTAGAAAGAAGCTCTTTATTTATAGCATCTAGATATATAACTGGGCCATTTTCTGTTATTACCTTAGGAAGTGGTGTTTTTCTTCCAGTTGCTATAACATTATCATTTCCATATTTATCTCTTAAAGCAGGTACTAGCTCAGATCCAATCTGACCAGCAGCCCCTATTACAAGTATTCTTCTCATTTTTATCAGATTTTAGCATATTAAATTATATGTATAATTCATAATTTATTCCATAAAAAAAGGTTTATTTATTGATAATCCCATCTTTAACCCCTAAATTTTATATAGGTAAAACTAAAATACTTTTCAAAATACTCATAAATATTATTTTACTCACTTATTTCAAAAAATTTAAGGTGATATAATGAAAAGAGATCCGGTTGCTTTTCTTAAGGAAGATATGACTGAATTGCGGAAAAATAACCTTGAATGGATTATTAGATATCTTGAACAAGGATCTAAACCACATTCTGTTGTTGATGGAAAAGAGGTTTTAATGCTTAATACGAATAATTACCTTGGTTTAGCAACCCATCCAAAAATAATTCAGGCCGCGGTGGATGCCACTAAAAGATATGGTGCTGGAGCTGGAGCTGTTCCAGTTATCGCAGGTTCATTTGATTTGACGAAACAGTTCGAAAAAAAATTTGCTGAGTTTAAAGAAGTAGAGGCTTCATTGCTTTGTCAAACAGGATTTGCTGTAAATTCCGGATTAATTCCAATGTTAGTAGGAAAACCCGATATAGTTGTCTCAGACGAATTAAATCATGGATCTATTATTGATGGAGTTAGATTATCAGGTGCTAAAAGAATTATTTACAAGCATTGTGATGTTGGAGATTTAGAAAGACAATTAAAAGAAGCTGAAAAGGAAGGAGCAAGAAGGATTTGTATTATAACAGATGGAGTTTTCAGCATGGATGGAGATATGGCTCCTTTAGATAAGATCGCTAAAGTGGCAGATGATTTTGGAGCAATGATTTTTGTTGATGATTGTCATGGTGAAGGGGTGCTTGGAGAAGGTAGAGGTATTGTAGCTCACTTTAATCTACAAGGAAAAGTTCATGTAGAAGGTGGTTCCATGAGCAAAGGGTTCGGAGTATTTGGAGGGACAGTAGCAGGTTCAAAAGATTTAATTGAATTTTGTGCCAACAAAAGCCGCACATATTTATTAAGCACTGCTCACCCTCCTGGAGTAGTAGCTGCGAATAAGGCTTCAATTGAAGTGGTTGAAAGTGAACCCGAACATGTAAAAAATGTTTGGGAACATACAAATTACTTTAAAAAAGAAGTTCAAAGTATGGGATATAATACTGGGAACTCTCAAACACCGATTATTCCACTGATTATTGGGGATCCTGGTAAAGCTCAAGAATTAGCAAGAATTCTTTTTGAAGAAGAAAATATATATGGAACGCCTATTGTATTTCCCATGGTTGCTAGAGAATTATCGAGAATTAGAGTTCAAATGAACGCTCTACTTACTAAAGAAGATTTGACTATGGCTTTAAGTGCTATTGAAAAAGTAGGAAAAAAATTGGATATTATTTAGTTTTATTTTCTTTTTTTTTTATTATTCTTTAATAGCTTTTTTGTTTTTTGAATTTAAAAAATTATAATGGTTTTGCTAATATAGCTTTAACTCTCAGTTGGTCAAATAAACTTGTAGGCATTGCTTTTATTAAACAAACTGTATCAGCACCTCTTCCTGTACCTGCTATACAGATTACGTCTTTTTCTAAATCAGTAATTAAACCTGCATCAGCAGCCATACACGCAATTTCCATACAAACTTTTGTGCCTTGACTAAAGTTTGTTCTAAGATACTTTGCCATAATTTCTATTGGTAGCCATTGGTTTAACGATATCCGTATACTTCTTTCTATACCTGCCATTGCATGAGTCGCTGAGAAAACTTTCAAGCCTTGTTCTCTTAAATTTTCCATCAAATCTTCCGAAAATTCTTGGCGGTTTTCAACTCCACCAAAATAGTATGAGTGCGTAATAATTACAAGATTATACTTTTTTGGATTGAAAAATTCTAATGTTTTGGATGCAGTACTTCCAGTAGTACTTGCGATAACAATATCTTGGATTTCGAATTGATCAGCATATTTTTTTGCGATTTCTAAGGCTTTATTTGTGTTATGAGGTCCAGCTTTTTCAAAATATTTAACTTCAATATCTAAATCAGTCATATTAACTCAAATTTCTTAATTTTTAATATTAAAAAGAATATTTCTTTTCTTATGCTTAAAATATTACTACAAATTAAATGAATTTTATTGAGATTTTAGATTTTTTAAATAAGATTGATATAGTTTTAAAAAGATCAAAAGCTAAATACACTTAATTAAATTTTTTTAATGCTTTAATAAAAAAATTAGGGATATTTATGAGTGAAAGAACTATATCATTAAAGGAGAAAGTACTATTTGGTTTAAGTGGTTTCCCCGATCAGCTAACATATCAGGCATTTACTATCTATGTTTTTACGTTTTATTTTGCTGTAGTGGGGCTTTCAATGCTAGAAATGTGGATCGGATTTGTTCTATGGGGTGTATGGAATATGTTTAATGATCCTATCCTAGGCGCATTAAGCGAAAGAACCAAGCAAAAAGGGAAATTAGGTAAAAGGAAATTTTATTTGATAATTTCATTTGTTCCATTATCATTGATAATGATCTTTCTCTATACCACTCCATATGATTTTAAATTCTGGTATTTCTTGTTTATAATTTTTACCTTTGAATTGTTTTATACAATGTTTTCGGTCAATACAAATGCTATCTTTCCTGAAATGTTTCCAACTGAAAAACAAAGAACAGATGTGAATGTTTTTATAAAGATTTTTACTTTAATTGCTATAATTCTTGCATCATTACTTCCAACATTAATTATTAGTCCATTAGTTCCAACTACTTATCCTCCTGATCCTTTGGAAGCTGCTGCAATTCAAATTAATTATATTATTTCGGGAATAATTCTAGGTTCTATAGTTTTGATTATGGCAATATTATTCATTTTCTTTGGAGTAAAAGAAAAAGAAGAAAAAGTAACAGATCATGAAAAAAGACCAGGATTTTTTAAATCTTTAAAAATAACATTTGCAAACAGAACTTTCTTAAAGTTCACTTTAGGGAATATGCTCATTTGGTATTGTCTAAATGTCTTATTAACTGCTTTTCCCCTTTTTTCAGTCCAGGTTCTCGGGAGAACCGAAGGATCATTCTTAATAGGACTTACATTGGCATTAACACTTATTTCTGCTGCAATTTTCATGCCTTTACAAGCTAAGATTGCATCAAAATATGGAACTCGTAAAGGATTAATTTTTGGATTAGCGATGTGGATTTTATCATTGTTCCCATTAGTCTTTTTATCAAATAATGAAATTAGTAGGATAATGTCAATGTTAATATTTTTCGTTGCAGGATTTGGATTGTCTGCGGCGTTATTTTACATTGATTTAATCCATGGTGATGTGATAGATCAAGATGCCCTTAAATTTGGAGTAAAAAGAGCAGCCAGTTATTATGGTGTAAATGCTTTCATACACAGATTTTCGATGATATTAGGAATTTCTACTATTGCTATTGTTTTTTCTGGCACCGGTTGGAGTACTTATACACCAATTCCAACGGATCCATTTTTAATCGAACTTGGATTAAAAGCAATAATGTTTCTATTCCCTGCTATTGCACTTGTAGGTTCAATTCTTTTTTGGAAATATTACGATTTACATGGCGAAAAACTCAGATTGATGAGAGAAGAATTAGATAAACATCCTGAATTAAAATAAATTTTTTTTATTTTTTTTTATATAATTTAAAATCAGTTTAATCCTAACATTTTTCTCGCTTCATCAATATTAGCTGGTTCTCTTCCGATTTCTTTAGCTAAGCGAACCATTCTTTCAACTAGTTGGGCATTGTTTTTTACAAGCTCACCTTTTCTATAATAAACAGTGTCTTCTAACCCTGTTCTAATATTACCCCCCATACACATTGCTATCATAGTTGTTCTTAAACAATATCTCCCAATAGTGACAACTTGCCATGTAGAACCTTCAGGAAGTAAATCAACCATATTCAATAGGTTTCTAACTGAAGCTGGAGCTCCACCTTTTATCCCGAGCACAATGCTAAAATGAAGTTTTTCATTTGGATCGAATACTCCCATATCAATTAATTCCATGATGTTTGCTATATGACTTGTGTCATATACTTCAATTTCAATACCTGCTCCAATTTTTTTACATCCAGTAACATATTTTTTATTAAAATTTATTGGATTATTGAAAATTGAGTTTGTTTCCATCCCTCTCATATTGGTTCTGAATTCAAAAGTACCCGCATTTATAGTAAACATATCAGGTTGAGGATTAATATTTAATAAATTTAATCTCTCTTCTAAAGTTGCCATTTTAAGAGCTTGACCATATCTTCTTCCAGATTTACTTACTTTAACTCCATATTCTAATCGAGCTCCTATTCCATTACCAATTTGAGTAATAATCGGGCATTTTTCTTTTATAAGACGCACTGTTTTGTTATATACATTGAGATCTGCTGTTGCTAAGCCATCTTCCCCCCTAACATGTATATGGCATACTGTAGCGCCCGCTTCATAACATTCTAACGCATCTTTGGCTTGTTCTTCAGGTGTAATTGGTAA
>JBHLLJ010000172.1:0-5692 GCA_048885705.1 Candidatus Hermodarchaeota archaeon
TTCAGAATGCCCAGCATATTTAGCTACTCAAAAAAATAGTATTAAAGAAATCAAAAAGGTAGCAAAAGAATGGTCAACAGAATCTATGAAATTCAAGCCAGAAGATATTTATTGCGATGGGTGTAATCAAGATGGTAAAGTCTTTAGTTGGTGTAAAGAGTGTCCAATAAGAAGTTGTTGTATAAGTAAAGGGTTTGAAAATTGTGCTTATTGTGAAGATTATTTCTGTGATAATTTAAAGATGACTTTTGATAAAACTTCTTCAGCTAAAGAGAGGTTGGATGAAATAAGAAATAATTTATAATAAACAGATTAAATTAAATGTATTGGTGAAAAATATGGAATTAGAAGAAGTGAAAAAATTAAGTTTGGAATTAATGGAATCTTCGAAAGCAGCATATTTAACAACAATTGACTCTGAGGGATATCCAATTACAAGAGCAATGTTTAACCTAAGAAATAAAGAGCAATTCCCTGAATTTTCAAAGTTTTTTAATGGATTAGATAATAAATTCGAGATATTTATATCATCTAATACTTCATCAGCAAAAACAGATCATATTAAGAAAAATCCAAAAATATGTGTTTACTATTGCGATCCTGAGGACTTCAAAGGAGTTATGTTTGGTGGTGAAATAGAAATAGTCGAAGATATGAAAATAAAGCAAAAAATATGGTTAGATTGGTGGACGAGGTATTATCCAGAAGGATTAGAAGATCCTGATTACATTTTATTTCGATTAAATCCTAAAAATGCACAGTTTTATTATAGATTACATAAAGTTGAATTTAAACTAGATAAGTCCTAACTTATAGATTTAATGCAAATGCGATAAGATGTAAAAAAATGGAGTTAAATGATATAAAACAATTAAGTTTGGAGTTAATAGAAAATTCTCTTGTAGTTTATTTCTCAACAATCGACTCTAATGGATTTCCGATCACAAGAGCATTATTAAACACAAGATATAAAACGCGGTATCCTGAATTTTCCGATTTTTATGATAAACTAGATGATAAATATGTACTTTATTTTTCTACAAATACTTCATCGTCTAAGATTGAACATATTAAGGAGAATCCTAAAGTTTCTGTGTATTTTTGTGATCCCGAAGATTTTAAGGGAGTTATGTTTGGTGGCGATATAGAAATTGTTGATGATATGGCTATTAAGCGAGAATTTTGGTTAGATCGATCTAAGAGATATTACCCAAAAGGATTGGAAGACCCAGATTATACTATACTCCGATTTAAGCCCAAAAGTGGAAGATTTTATTATAAACTACAACAAATTCAATTTGAAGTATGAGTAGATTAGCTTATGACTGAAATAACAAGAGGTTATGTCAATGGGAAGGATATAAAATTAGCATATGTCGATTTCGGAGGTTCAGGTGATTATATTGTCCTCTTGCATGGGCTTATGTCTAGAGCAAACAATTGGTATGAAACTGCATTATGGTTGAAAAAAAATTACCATGTTATAGGATTCGATCAAAGAGGGCATGGAAGAAGTGAAAAACCTGATTCTGATTATTCAAGAGACATTATGATTGACGATATCGCATTAACTATGGATGAACTTAGTATTCGTAATAGTATTGTGATGGGTCATTCAATGGGCGGATCAATAGCTTGGGGTTTGGCAGTTAATTACCCAAACCTTGTAAAAGCTCTTATAATCGAAGATAAAAGTGCTCAATCCCCTTCTAAAGACGCTCTTGATGAATGGAATAAATGGTTCGAATCTTGGCCAATACCATTTAGTTGTTTAAAAGAAGCAGGTTTATTTTTTGGTAATCTACATCCCACATATGCAGATCATTTTATTGAGTTATTAGAAGAAAAGGAATCCGGATATTATCCTGTTTTTAAGTTTGAACATCTGCTTAAAATCCTTAGTTTAAGCTTTGAAAAATCGAGATGGGATGAAATGGAAAAAATTATATGCCCTACACTGATTATTAAAGGTGGTGATAGTCTTTTTCAACGCGAACATGCTGAAAAAATGTCGAAATTAATAAAGACCTGTCTCCTAATCGAAATTCCAGATGCAGGGCATGTAGTACATGATGACCAGCCTGAAGCATTTCGAAATGCCGTAGAGAATTTTTTAGCAGAGTTATAGAGAATAATAAATTTATAGTTACTATTAATGTTTGAACAAGGTTGATAATAAATGGAGAAGTTAAGGGAAGGAGGCTTTTTGATGGCAAAGATCCGTAAACTTTCCGAACGGATTTTTGCAAAAATACTTCGAGATTTTAAAGTTAGTGAGATAACCGCTGCCCAAGGGAGAGTATTGTTTCCACTTTGGAAAGAAGATAATATTTCATTTAAAGAACTTAAAAAAAGAACTTCATTAAGTAAAGCAACCCTTTCTCATATGTTGGATAATCTTGAAGAAGGAGGTCATATAGAACGGGTACGTGATCTCAATGATAAAAGAACTATTCACATAAAGTTAACAAAAAAGAATTTGTCTTTACAAGATAAATATCTTCGAGTATCAAACGAAATGAAAGACATCTTTTATAAAGGATTTACAGAGAAGGAAATTGATGAGTTTGAAAGTTATTTAAGAAGACTTTTAGAAAATCTCACACTCTATAGTGAAAATAATAAAAAACAGAAAAAATAATATTTTATTTTAAATTTTAACAGTTGTTTTAATTTTTGGTTTATAGATTTTAACTTTAGGAATATAAATTTTTGGTATTTGAACTTTTGGCATTTTTAATAGAGTTCCTATATCATCAATTAAAATAGGATGTTGAATTTGCTCTATTTGTGTATGTGCGATATCATTCTCTTTTATTTCTTTTTTCTCAATTATATCAATTTCTTCAATTAAATTTTCAGATGACTCTTTCTTTTGATTGTTTTCTTCATAAAACTTTGTTAATTGTTGATTTTTTGCTTGGATTTTTTCTTCATATCTTTTAATGAAATTTTTTTGGTGTAAGAAATCGTTTAATTCTTGGTAATTAAAGATCCAACCTGTTTCAGTATCGTATAACATTCCAGTAGTTTGAATTTCTGGATATAAATCCTTAATAGTTTCTAATCTTTTGATTTGATCAACAACGTTCTGAATTTCACTACTAAATGGTTTGAAAAAGTTTCTTAATTCAGAATAAAGGTTTGAGTAATCAGGTGATAATCTTGATAAAAATTTAGATGGCAATTTTAAACGTAAATCTGATAAACTAATTTTTGCCATTCTACAATTTAAATGTCCTAAAACAATAATAAATTTAATATTATAATTAGCAATTGTAAGTAAAATAGCTCTCATTGTATCTAATGTATGAATATTCCCTGCATTTCTTAAAACAAAGACATCTCCAGGATCTAGTTGAAAAATACGATATATATCGATTCTTGGATCCATACAAGTGAGGATTAATACCGGATATTTTGGATAAGTTTTAATAATTCTTTCTCCTTCTTGCTCCCTATCAATTATAGATTGATATCTCAAATTACCATTCATTAAAATTTGTTCAATATCCTTTATCAATGTCATATTCTCCTGAATTACTATAACACCTGCTTTTTTCTACTTGAAATAATATATGTAATTGGGCCTATAAAACAAAAGCAAAAAACAAGAAAACCCCAACCGATTTTTTTTATTCGTGATAAGTTAACATTTTTAAAAATTTTATACAAACAAAATATTAATAAACTTACATTTATACCTATTAAAATTATGATTAATGGCAGATATGGTGGCATTACATAACTTGACATCTTAATCCCTCCTAAATACTTTTTTTAAAAATATAAAAAAAAAAATTTGAATTATTTTTTAACTAAAATCTCTTTTAATTTTTCAGCTCCTCCATTCTTAAAGAAATCCTTGATTTTATCAGAATATTCTGGTAATAGCTGCAGGAATGGCATTATAGATTTTGAAAGCGAACTGAATGCTTCGTTTCCGTCTCCCATTATGAACATTTTATCTGGACTTAGATGCTTAAATATCTCTGGAAGAATGTTGGTCAATTGGACTGCTAAGAATCTTTCGTCAGCCATACCCATTGCTTCTACTTGTTTCTTAAAACCTTCAGCTTGAGCAAGCATTTGTTGTTTGATGTTTTCAGCTTCACCTTCAGCTTGAGCAAATAATTTTCTCTTTATTTGTTGGGCATCAGCATCCGCTTCAATAATCTTTTTCTGTCTATCACCATCCGCTTCAATTTTTTTACGTGTTCTCTCTTGTTCAGCAATAGCAATCTCTTTATCTTTTCTTCTTAGTTCTATTTCTCTTTCGACGAGTTGTTCTTGTATACCAACTTCATTCTTCACTTCTAATTCTCTTAATTTGGATTCTCTTTCGGCTTCAGCTTTAGCGATTCTGGCTTTTCTAAATTCTTCTGCTTGCTTAGTTGCTTCCATATTTTTCTTTAGTTCTGGTTCGCCAATAATTACTTCGATAATCTCTAAAGACTCTATGACTATTCCCCAGTCAGCAGTTAATTCATGTAAATCTTTCTCTAAATGGTCAATTATTTCTCTTCTTTCTCGGATGATCTTTTCCAATGGCATATTAGCACAAGTTGTCCTAATAATCGCTTCTGTGGCACCCTTTAAGATTTTTTCAACATAGTTCTCATCTCGCATATTCCATGAAACTGCACTGAAAGCTTTTTCCGGATCAATGACTTTCCAAATTAATAATCCTTCAATTTCTATGTTTTGATACTCACTTGATACTACTTGTTCATGGGCTTCAACTACCGTTTGAATGCTAGTAGTTGGGATAACGATGTATTCATCTATTAAAGGAAGTAAAAATAAGCTTCCTCCTAACCCTGCGTGTTTCACTTTACCATTTCTTAAGTGTATGACAAATTGGTTTGTTTTAAATTTTCTATACCGAGCAGCAAGGAATATTACAAATAGAAAAATAATAATACCAATAGTAATACCCAATCCTACAAACCAAGGATTTAATACTTGAAATATCACCTTTCTTTTCTAAACCTCCATTTTATTATTTTTAATAATTTTATATCCAATTTTTAGTAGATCTTGCATTTAAAAAAATGAAATTTAAGTGAATATCTTACTCAGCCTCATCAATTTTGTAGAATTTTTACATCCTCCTTTTAATTGATTTTTTATTATTGTCAACTAATAAAACACCATTTTTGACATCACAAATATAAACATAATCCCCTCTTTCGAATTCAGATGTTTCAAAAACAGGTTTAACGTGAATTCTTTCAAATCTCATTGGTGTTGATGAGGGTATCTTAATAACACCGCCCCTAGCATCAATAGGTAAGATTACTTCCCCTTTAATTCCAATTAAATTCTGTGTAGAAGATATTCTATAAAATCTTGATTTTGCCACAACTTTCCAGGCGAAATTGATAAACTTGGCAGTTAAATATGCAGCAGATGGAGCAATAAATAGAATAATAAAACGCAATGCACCTTCAATTAATTGAAATAATAATAATCCTGAAATTCCAAAGATTAAAAACGCAGAGGAGAATAATAACATGATTGGTGCAGGAGTAATTGTGGAAACAAAGTCCGTGTCAATTTCGGCTTCTGCTTCAATATCAACATCTGAATCCACATCTACTCCTGCCTCCGCATCAACCTCTACATCAAATTCAACTGTGTCAACCTCGATTTCGGCCCCTATATCATAATCAATATCAACATCTGTGTC
>JBHLLJ010000173.1:0-5688 GCA_048885705.1 Candidatus Hermodarchaeota archaeon
TCAAATGCTCGAACATAAATATCGCAATCTGGATTCACTCTACGAATCTTTTCAGTACAAATTATTGCTACTCTAACGTCATTAATATTGATAAAAACTTCCTTGGCACGTTTACCATTTGCCCATTCTAAGTTTGCTGTCTCAGTGGCATCACCAATTATTATAGGGTGTCCTGCATTTATTAAATCTTCTACAGCTTCTTCAGAGTCCTCAATAAGACAGAATGGTCTTTTCTTATTAACACAGTACTCTATAATTCTTTCAGAAAGGTGATGATATCCAATGATGACGGCATGGTTGCGCTTATGAGAAGCAAGAATTCTACTGGTAATAACGGGGTTATATTTTTCAAATAATTCACCCATTATAAAACCGAAAAAAATCACTTCAAGCAAAATTGGCCACACAACCCCATAAAATTGACCAAAAGCTCCAGCATCAGATGGAATATTCACGATTATTGAAAATAAAATAATCTCACCTAAACTATATTCGGATTCAGTAATTAAAAAGAAAATAAAACCAGCTAACCAAAACAGAAAGAAAAAGATAAACTGTAATTTATATTGCTTAAGTTTAAGATGGATTATGATAAATGTATTTAGGATATTCATAACATATGATAAAGTACACCAATATAAAAAAAATTGGATTTGATCCACGATAATTTCAGAATTGATTTTTGCCAATTTTGGCAGTTGGGAAAAAACGTACGATAATTTAATTTTTCTTCAACCATTTTGGAACGCTATAATCATCAACAATAATACATCTCCCACCCTCCCAATCGGGATAAGGTTTAATATCCAAAACAGGTGTTTTGTCATGCGCATCAAGACCTCTCACCCAAATTATATTTCCCTCCCGACTTATTAGTTCAACTAGCGTTAACCCAATAGGATTTGGATGAATTGGAGCCCTTGTCGCAAAAATACCGATTGGTTCAGATTCTTGACTCTTACTTGGAAAGTGTAAAAAATTTGTACTTTTTACTCTATCCATCCAAAAGATAATATAGATATGGGAAAAATCATTAATCCCATCCAATGCTCTGGTGAGACTCTTATTAATAATAATTTTTGAAATCAGACTTCTATCTTTATCGTTTTCATTTTCAGATTTCCTTTCTACAAAACCTATTGGCTTAATTTGGATTTTATTCATGAACTAGAATATTATATTCAATTATAAATAATATTTGATCTGATGGTTTAAATTATGTCTTTACTATTTACAAAATAAAAACTTGGATAAATCTCAATATTAAAAAAATGGCATTTTTTGAAGACAACCGCGCAGCTGATATTTCTTTACCGGAAGTGATTGATTCCTTATATAGCTTTCTCCCTGATATAAGAGAAAAGGATATTAAGTTTTTTTATCATGGAACTTATAATGTTTATGAGGTGAAAAATAGATATATCTTCCGCATCCCTGATAAACTGTTTAGAAACATTGATGGGGTGCATTTGATTCAAAATGAATTGAAAATTTTATATTATATCCAAAAATATGTTTCTGTAGTTATTCCCGAGCCGATTTTTATATCTCTAGATTCAGATTGCCCACTTATGGGATATGAAAAGATTGAAGGTGTTCCCTTATCGATGTGTTTTCATAAAGCTTCTAAAAATGAAAAATCAAACATTGCAAGAGAGATTGGTAATTTTCTCAGCGAACTGCATTCAGATGATTTACTTCAAGAAGCTTTAAAAAATAAAATAGTGGATAATATATTTTCATGTGAGAAATACAGAGAATATTGGCAAAACTATTTCGAAAAGATCGAAAAGAAAATTTTTAAATTGTTAGGTTCAAACCAAAAAAAATGGATATGGAATCTTTTTGATAATTTCCTAACAAAACAGGCAAATTTTAAGTTTAGATACTCAATAATCCATGGAGATTTTGATATTTCTAATATTATTGTCGATCCTAAAACTTTTGAAATTACCGGAATAGTAGATTTTGAAGAATCGAGGATATATGATCCTGCTGCAGATTTTCTTTTCTACGATGAAGGAGATGAGTTTTTGAATAATATCTTTTTATCTTATAGAAGAAAAATAGATACTAACTTCGAAGAACGTATGAAATTTTTATATGGACAGTCATGTTTAACCTACATAAAATTTGGTATGGAAAATGACCTTCCTGATATGATAAAAGCAGGGTTTAATTTACTCAAAATTAAAATGGATAGATTTCCTATTTAGATTTTAGATTAAATTCAAATTCTCTTTTTTTAGTAAAATGTAATCAAAATAAGCATCATTCAAAATTTTTCCATCTTCAATTTTTTTGTGAAGAATTCTTTTTTCTTTAAATAAAACCTCGATATTTAGATTTTCGAAAAATGTATCAGATTCTTCATCAGTAAAAAAAGTATGCATAATTTTCTCATCACCTTCAATCTGTATACATTCGCCAGGATTTACTTCTTCATCTTCACCATAAAATGCTGAATCTACAGACAGGAAATTAACGAAACAGAGACCTCCCGGTTTTAAAACCCGAATCATCTCATCAATAGCTTTTTTGATATCTTTTTTATTCATATGAAATATCGTATTCCAAGAGTAAACATATCCGAAATAATTAGATTCAAATTCAATTGAACGTATATCACCGAGTTGCATTGGTAATACTATCTTATTCTGATTTGCATAATCTTGTGCCTGTTCGAGTCTTTCTTCTGATAATTCAATACCAATAGTTTCAAATCCTATTCGAGTAAAAAGTGCTTGCTTTGGATTAGAGCCTCCCGCACCGCAATCGAGGATTAGCCCATTTATCGCAGATTCAGAGATATATGAAAGAAAATTATAGAGGGGAGCAGGATATAATAACTCTTTTTTTAATTTCATAACTTTATAAAATCCTTATTATCAAAAAACACATCTAATTTCACTTGAACAACTCAAAATATTGAGACTTAATGAAAAAAATAGTTTTAAATATGAATGAGTAAGTAATTAAAGTTAATGAAGGGAATAGAAAATCTAAAAGATAGGTTACCAGATTATCAAGGAAAAAGGATAATTAAATTTATAGTCATCGTTATTCTTGTTTTCTTTAGCTCCATTGTGTTTCAATTAATAATGGATTCACTACCACGTATTTTCAGAGAATCTAATATCTTACAGATTTTAGAACCAATAACTCCTATATTTGGTTCATTAATTGTATTAATAATCGGTTTTTCCTTGGTTTATTCATTCTGGCGATTAAGAGATAAGTATTTGGAAAAAAATAGAACTCTAGCTTATCAAAAAGCATTCAAATTTGTGGTGATTGGCATTCCTATGGTAATTTCAATTGTAATTCACAGCTTTTTTCCCACCGATTTAATTATCCCATACCAAAATAGTCACTCTATTAGTTGGTTTTTAGCAATTCCTATTACTAATATTTTCTTTAACTTTTCAGTTATATTGCTTTTTATTAGATTAATATTATTTCTGATATTTTTTGGATTAGGTCTTGTTGTGATTAATAAAACATTAAAAATTTTTGGTATAGATTATATGGGTTTGGTTTATATTTATTATCCAGAAGATTCTACACTTCAAAATCACGAAATTTATTCAATATTACGTCATCCAACCTATCATACTTTGATGTTATTTACCATTGGAAGCTTCTTTTTCAGATTCTCTGTTTATTCTATAATCTATTTCTCAATATTTATAATAGGGATAAATATACACATCAAATTGGTTGAAGAAAGAGAATTAATCCGAAGATTCGGAGAAGATTATATTAAGTACAAAGAAAGTGTGCCAGCTCTTTTTGTGAGATTGAAAGATCTTAGAAAATATTTCTCTATTATCTTTTAAAAAGCTAATTTTTGTTTATTTTTTAAGTTTGGGAAACAAAGCTCCAGTTCTTTTTCGGTATTGTCTATATTGTTCACCAAAACGTCTTATCAGATCTTGCTCCTCATAGTAAATCATAATTGGAACATAAATTATAATGAATACGCTCATGAGAATAATGAGGAACCAAGAATTCACCATTAAAGCTACTACAATGAATAAAGGGAATTCTCCAAGCGATTGAGGATGCCGAATATAATTATAAATCCCTCCATACATTTGGGTTTCTTGGGAGGGTTGAATAGTTTCTTGACCGGCATCTTTCATCCCCTTTATAAGAATAATTACACAAGGTATAGTAATTAATATTCCAACTAAAATACAAATTATGTAATTCGGATGTACTTTCCAATTTACAATAGGAATGGGAAACCATATCCATAATATCATATTTGTTACAATTAGAAATTCGAATAGACTAGCTATAATGCGGAATCTCATACTTTGTTTCCATACAAGAGTGCCTTTCCGTTGTTCTCTCTTTTTTGGTTGGATACTTAAAATATATAAATAGCTAAAAATAAAGATACTCAGGATTAATGAGCTAAAATTTATCCAGCTAAACATATTTTTGATAAGACTTCTTAGTTAACTTTTTCAAGTACAATAAGATTAATGAATTCTATATAAATTATATTTAATAATTTTTTTAATAATTTTTAAGTATAAAATTTTAATTCATATCGTACTTAAACATGATTTGGAATTAATTAATTTATAATTATATGTGGCTTTTTTTAATGGTTTTAAACGATTTAACAAACACAATAAACGAAACAGCAGAAGATTGTTCAATTTACAATAAAGTGTGTAAAGAAGCTGAATATGATTTTGATGAAACCTTAAAAGAATCTAATTTGGGCGAAGTACCATACATACCATGGAGTTTTTTTAAACTTTCTAATAATAAATTTAAAGAGTTATTAAGAGGAAGGACTTTTGAAAATTTAAAATATTGGATGGAATCTTCCTCAACCTGTGGAGATCCTAGCATTGTTGGTAGATTGGAGGATGATATTGAAGTTCTGAAAGCTAATTATGAAGAGGTTTTTAATTCCTTTTCAAACAAAGATAAAGTAAATAATTTAATCTTATTTGCCCCAGGAATGAGAATTATTAATAAAATCCGGCACAATTTTTACGGAAAGGATGCGTACCTTCTATATAAGAGTATTGTTGATATATGGGAAGGAAAAAATATTAATTATTTGTTACAATTCTTTCTGGGCAGAACTATTGGAAAAATGCTGACTACATTTAAGGCTCGTGCGGTAATTGGGATTAATGGAAAATTACTAAAATCTGAACTTACACGAGTTGAACAAAAAAAAATACCGACAATTATGGCTAATTCTCCTCTCTGGATGCATAAAGTATTGAACGATTATTATATTAAAGAGAAAAGAACTTTCGATCTGGCAGATCACTTTTACATAATTACTGGTGGTGGTGGTTGGGATGGTACAAAAGGTCGTATTAAACTAGGATATAGTGTAAAAAAACCAGAATTTATTGAACAAATGTGTGATATGTTCAATATTACAACAGATAAATTTTGCGATAACTTTGCTGCCACTGAGAGTCCAATGGCATGCGGTGGGCATTGGTCAAAACATTATGATGACTTTATACTTCATGTTAATAAGAATCAAGGTCGAATAGTAATTCGTGACATTAAAACGTCAGAACCAATAAAAAAGACAGGAGAGCCTGGACTTCTAGAATTGCTCACTCCATACGGTGTAGAGAGCTATGCAGGATTAGCTGTTTTATTGGATGATATTGTTCAAGTGGAGAATTGGGAGAGATG
>JBHLLJ010000174.1:0-5678 GCA_048885705.1 Candidatus Hermodarchaeota archaeon
GGTAAAGCACGTATTAAATATAGTAATCCTTCTGATTCAATTCCTCTTTCTTTTGATACGTCATAAAGAGCAGTAGATAAATCTTTTTGTTTACCAGTAATAAAGTCTAATTCAGGAATTAAATCTAAAGCGTCTAGATCTAGAAGAGATTTTTTAATTTCAAGCTCTATTGGCTTTTGGATTTGATCAAGCATTTTCTTTTCAAATCCCGTCATAAATTTCCCAAAAGACCCTAATTTTGACATTTCTTTTTTTGCTAAGGCAATTTCCTTATTCGCGTTTGCTAATTGTTTATCCATGTCTTTTAGAGATTTAAGATTCTTACTTTTTTTGAATTCCTCAAGAATTTCAGGAGGAGCATTTTCTAAAGATTTTTCTACTGTTTTTAATAAGGTACTCACCCATTGAGAAAAACTGGTGCTTTGGGAAGATATTCTGTTTAAAATCCAATCATCATTTATCTGAAAATCTGGCAAATCAATACAACTAAGAGTTTTTTAAATCTAGTTTATTCTATTAACATTTAATGTTTTTGTATTTTTAAATTTAAGAATTTCAAATTATTATTTCGAATGAAGCTTTTGTCCTAAAACTTTATATGATCGTTCTTTTATGTTAAACCAAATAGAAAATGAATTTTATATAATAGTATAAGTTGTAAATATTCATCCTTTTTTTATAACAACTCATTTAAATGTTGATTCATCTATGGTGTATTTTGAAATTGACCATTTAGGATTTAATTGCGGTAAAATCAAGGAAAAGTGTTCAAAATACCCTAAATTCTGTATGGCTTGCATCAAGGGTAAGTTAAAACAACTTGGTTTTGAGATTGATTCTAAACTAGAAGTTTTTGAGGTAGATTCCTATGAAAAAGATATTAAGATGGAACAAGAATTAATCTGGCGGAAATTTTTAGATGTTCTAAATATTAGACATATTATAATTATGGATAAAGAGTCAGGACTAACTCTATTAAATTATCCATTATCAGGAGAAGAGATAAATCCAGATTTACTAAGTGGATTTATTCAAGCAAATATAACATTTTCTGAATCCCATTCGACTTCTTATGAAAACTCTTATTCACCGAGGATTCATAAATTCTATGAGTTTCAGTACCAAAATTTTAATATTCTCTTAAAAGATGGAGAATATATACGATTATGTTTAATGCTTGATCACAATGCTACTGAAAATATGAAAAATCATGTTCTTCAATTTATTCCTGAATTTGAAGAATTATTTAGTAAAGAGTTAAAAAATTTTAGAGATGCCGGAATGTTTTATTCAAAAAATATGGTTGAGTTTATTGTTGATTCATTTGAAATCAAATTAGTATTTCCTATGACATTAGCTCATTCAATAGCTCCTCAAGATTTGCAGAATATTGAACAGAATCAAATTCAAAAGGCTATTGTTAATATTTCTAAAGAGCTACTAACTTCAAAACAATTCTTTTTTGTAAATAAACTACTTAATCGTGTGAAAAAAATTGTTAATATCGATTCCAATATTATTTTATACCAGATATATCAGCTCATAGAAAATAATATCTTTAATCCTACTAATTTAGAAGCAGTTGCGAGTAATATTGAAATGATTCAAGAAGCCCATGATGAAAAACTCGCTAAATATAAACCAATATCTTCTATTATCATTACAAATTCAGATTTTGAAAAATTAGAAGAACAAGTTGAAGAGATGGATGAAAGTTCAGCGATCAAAATGATAAAGGACTTAATAAGAAAAGGTAAAGCTGCTGAAAAGTCTCTAGCTTATAAGGTAGCAGAAGAAGAATATAAAAAAGCCTCATTTTTTGCAAAAGAATTTAATTTGAAAAACGAAATTGAGAGGATCTCAAAATTATTATTAGAATTAGATAAACAAGTTAAACAAATTGAACTAGACTTTAATTTAGAAGCAGGAGAGAACGCAGAGAAAAATGGTGATTATATTAATAGTATTCAATATTATCAAAAAGCATTAAAAATTCTTGAGAGTTTTCTAATTTATAATGTTTCTGACTCTCGAATTAAAAAGCTGAAAAAGAAAATTATGAAACTCCGTGAAGAGGTATAAAGTTTTATATTAATCTACATCCAATCCCATTATATCATGATGACACACTGTTAGCGATGATGTAGAGGGAGCAATTAATTTCACATTGTCTAACACCTCTACATAGGAAGAAAGAATTACTAAGTTCTCACTATTTCCAACTAACTCGACTCCGTCATGGAGTAAACAATTGTCTGCTATTATTGCTTTTTCACATTTCACGTTCCCCGAAATATAAGCCTTATTATAGATAAGAGTATCCTTGATTTCAGTATTTGAACCAATATACACATTATCACCAATTATAGCATTGGGACCGATCCGGCAATCTTTTCTAATAACTACATCTTTTCCAATAGTTACAGGAGGATAAATTAATGCTTTTCCTTCTATATCTAAATTCTCATCAATTAGATTTTCTTTTTTCTCCTTTAGATTTTTTATAATATCGTTCATTAATAGAATGTTTCCTTCTAATAATTCTTCTGGTTTCCCGATATCCTTCCAAATTCCTGGAATTGAATAGTGGTACAATTTATTTTCATTAGCGAGAATAGGAAAAACTTCACGTTCTATTGATACTTTTTTTTTAGATTCAATATATTTAAAAATTTCAGGTTCTAAAAGGTAAACACCAGCATTGATGGGCATCGGGATAATTTTACCGTCTGGTGGTTTATATTCGGATTTTTCAAGAAAATTTAATATTTTATTTGATTTTTCTTCAGCTATAATAACTCCATATCTTGATGGATCTGGAACAATTTTGCTTGCTATTAAACCAAATCCTTTATATTTATCATGGATTTGAAGCATTGCTTTAAAATCAAAATTTAAAATAACATCACCATTTAACATAAAAAATTTATCATCCTTCAGGTAATCTTCAGCTAATTTAATCGCTCCAGCCGTTCCTAAGGGGTTCTTTTCATCAGTATATCGAATCTTTACTCCTAATTCCTTGCCTTCTTTAAAATAATTATGTATTATATCTGCCATGACGCTAACTGCTAATACTATTTCTTTAACGCCTGCTGATTTTAATAGAAGTATTTGATGTTCTATTACAGGTTTATTAACTACTGGCATAAGTGGTTTTGGAATAGAACATGAAAGGGGTCTAAGCCTCCGAGCAAATCCTCCACTAAGAATTATCCCTTTTGTCATAGTGAGAATTAGGTTACTTTATTAAAATTCTTATAGAATATATTTAAGGAATTAAAACAAAAATTAATATTTATGTAATAATTTTCAATTTGAAGAGAAAATATTTAATATTCAATTTGTTCGGGTCTTAATTTCAATATTTCTTGCTCTTTCATCATTTCAAGCTTAGATTCTGATTTAATGATATTCTTGAGATCAGTAAAATACCAAGTAATTACAATAGCAACAAATTGTAGGTATAGAGCAAATATGAACAGCAAATAAATTCCAACGAGATCTGCAATTGGCCCAGAAATTAACATTCCCAGTGGAGTGACAGCAGCAGCGATACTAATAACAATTGAAAAAACTCTACCTTGAGTTTCTGCTGGTACTTTTGTCTGAAGTATTGTTAGAAACATAGTGTTTGCGATTGGGATCATAGACGCATGAATGAGTGCCCCTATAGCCATTAGAATAAAATATCCTGTTGGTGCTAATGTTAATAGAGAATAACCAGCAATCCCTATAAAACATGAATATAAAATTATTAGTTCCTTGTGTTTCCAATGTTTTTTAATTAGAGCTATAACCGAGCCTATTACTAATCCCACTTGAAATGATGCTATTATCAGAGAGTAATCTAACACTACACCAGAATGATCAATTAATACGAATAATAATAACTGGGTTGTAAAGGGCATATTCAAGAGATTTATAAAAGATATAAAAACAATTAAAATAAGAAAGCTTTTTACTGACTTCAATATTTTTAAACCAGATTTAAAATCTTTTATGAATGATACCTTCTTGGGTTGATTCAAATTAGGAGTAATTGAGGGAATCGTTATCAGTAATAAGGGAATGAGTGCAATACCAAATGTGATTATATCAATCCAAAGAATATGTTCTAATTTAAGGAAAGGATTATTTTCTATCATTGTATAAAAAATACCTCCGATTATAGGTCCGATTATCTGGATACCTCCGGTAAATAGATAATTAATTGCATTCATCCGACTCAGATGCTTTTTTGGGATCATTATTGGAATTATCGCATTTACTGTTGGAAAATGAATTGCTTGAAAAGTTGCTCGTAAAACATTTAAAGAGATTATTAGCCAATAATTAGCGATATTACTAACAAAAAATATTATCATAACAAAAGTTGTGAAAGCTTGAAGTGAATCTACTATTGCTATTGTAATTTTTCTATTCCATCTATCGATATATACTCCAACAATAGGTGGAATGATCACCATCGGAAGTGCTGTTAAAAAATAGGCTACAGAAAGAAAAGTAGGGCTTAATGTTTCAGCACCTATCCACGTAATAATAACAAAACGAGTAATAGAGGAGCCCAACATTGAAATTAATTGCCCAATCCAAAAGAAAATATAGTGAGTAAATGTGTGTTTATTGGCTGGTAACTCCATTAAAAAAGAAATTAATTATTATATCAAAAGTTTATGAAATCGAGATAATTTAGTTTGGATATCAAAACATATCGTTTGATGTTAAAAAAGAAAGAGAAAAAAAATATATTATTTTTTAAATAAGGGATCAGCTTCTTGTAAAAGGCGTCGTTGGACTTTCCCCATAACACTTTTAGGAACTTCATCAATTATATCAATTATAGCCGGACATTTCCATTTAGTCATATTCTTTTCGGCCCAAGCTATTAATTGTTCTCCAGTAATTTTTCCTTCGTAGCCTGGCTTTAAGGAAACCCATGCTTTCGTGATTTCACCTACTTTTCCTTTAGGATCAGGCAAACCTGCAACAGCAGCCTCAGAGACAGCTTCATGGCTCATAAGCATTGATTCAACTTCAGCTGGAAAAACTGAATGTCCCGCAACTTTAATTAATTGTTTCTTTCTATCCCTAATTGCTATTGTTCCGTCGTCATTCATAAATCCAATATCACCAGTTAAAAGCCATATTCGTCCATCCCACTTTTTTAATGTATCTGCTGTTTCTTCTGGTTGGTTTAAATAACCCTTCATAACTTGTGGACCACAAACACAAATCTCTCCTGTATGTTCCTCTCCATATTTTGATCCTGGCAAGCCATTAGCAATAGGTCCCTTCTCAAAATCATCGATATCAAAAACTCCCCAATCGGTACCAGGAAACGGCAAACCTATAGTCCCAACTGGGCTCTCCCCGAATAAGTTTCCCGCACTTACTACAGGACTTGCTTCCGATAGCCCATATCCCTCTACGATTCTTCCACCAGTATTTTCTTGAAAGGATTTTTGGACAGGAGCATGCAAAGGTCCAGCACCTGAAATACATAGCCTTAACCTACCCATTAAACCCGGAAATTTTTCTAAATTTGGAAAATCTGCAATCCTCTTGAATAATATTTCAGCACCTGCATAAAAAAGACCTTTTGGAGCATCAATATGTGTAATTTCTTTTAGAAATTGTTCTGTTGGAGGTGGCCTTGGGAAAAGCATCATCCAACC
>JBHLLJ010000175.1:0-5662 GCA_048885705.1 Candidatus Hermodarchaeota archaeon
AGTAATTAGACCTTCGTGTAAGCTAAAAGTCCCTAAACCAGTGGCAAAGGCAATATGGCGTTCTGACCAAGTTGAATAAACTATTTCCTTTTCTGGTCTTATTATACTAAATGATTCACTTAATATAGCTGCTGCTGCTCTATAACCTTTTTTTTTAAAAAATTCAATAATTTTACTACAAATTTCCTTTTTAAAAGCGGTTGCATAATTTCGGCCTACACAATATATTTCTGCTGGAAGAGTAATTTGAGAATTTTTACTTACATTCTTACTTTCTTCACGAATTTTTTCGCTAAATGGAAAAACGATTGAAATAATTCTTAGATTTGAAGGTACCAAACTCTCAAATCCCTCTGATAGCCATAATTCCAATGGAGTTAAATGTTCTATTGCTATTATTTCCTTGTATTTTTGAAATATTGGGTCATCTCCTTGAGCGACACCAATTAATGGGGATGAAAATATCTTTCCTCCACCATATTTATCAGGAAGTCGATTCAGTACACTTTCTCTAAAAATAATTTCTAAGAATTGAATTAGTTCTTCATTCATATTAAACGCTAAAACCTAATTTTCTGCTTCAATCAAAAGAAATGCAACACAAATTTTTAATGCATTCTCTAAGGTTCCGGGCTTAATTTTATCAGGTGTATCAGTGCTTTGATGATAATAACTTGATCTATGTTTCCAATCGGCTGAATTTAAGAACCCTGCCTTAATATTTGCTTTTGAAAACGAAGCAGCATCAGAACCACCACTTAATCTACCAAGAGTTTTTTCTAATCTTCCAGAACCAAATCTTTTAGCTTCAATCCTAACCATTTGTGCTGCTTTTAGCAGTTTTTGAATTACCTCTTCTGAATGTCTTGTTCGAGTTGTAGGCTCATATTCTATAACGTGGAATCCATCTGGAGTCTCTAAACCATCCATATTTACTATAATTCCATCAAAATCTTTTAATTCTTCGATGTGACCAGAACAATAACGACGTGAACCTCGTAATCCGCTTTCTTCACAACCGAAACTTATTAACCTAATCTCAGTATTTTTAGGAATTAAGTGCTTATGTTCATTTATATATCTTCCTAAACCTACTATAACTGAACAACTACTTAAATTATCAACTGCTCCTGGAACGACATTTCCCTTATCACCCAAAGGTACAAAAAAAAACAAACCTATAAAACAAGGAGTACCGATTATTAACAACCAAATTGTTGTCCATAAAAATATTCCCTTAAGGGTTAAGAAGCCAATCAAAACTAATATCAAATTAATAAATGAAATGACGGACCATGTTAAAATTACCAATATTCCAAGAAATGCAAGCGGAATGAAACCCCAACTAATCAATTTGAGTAAACTAAATTGAAGTGCAGAGTCAATATGGCTTGAAAATATAATGATTCTCTTTTTTTCTTCTTTTGGTTTAAACTTCCCAATAACATTTTGTGAGCTCTTTTTACGAAAAATTGGATCGATAAACTCGTTATAATTGAAAAATTCTTCCCACATTATTAGAATGACTGAAATAATTAATAAAAAAGAGGTTAAACTAAAAAGTATTGAATAAATATCTGATACCCACTGTATAAAGAGATAAAACATCATTGAAATAACTGTCATAACTAAGATGATTTTAATCCATCCAAGAAATGCTTTTGGATGACAAGTAAAAGATTCTACTACTACCTCATCACAGGTTTGTTCAAGTTCACTTTTTACAACATTTGATGCCTTTATTTCTTGTGGACTACATGGCATACGTGGTCCTATTTCCTCAACTATTTTTTCTACTAGATTGTACATATACTCTGCATTTTCTTTGGAAATTTCTAAATCCATTTTTATTGATCTCCTTAGAATGCCTTTTTTAAATGAGATTTGTTATTTGAAAATATAAATTTAACTAAAGAACAAAAATAATAATTTTATATGTTTACCTAACAAATAAGTTATTATACTTCAAAAAGACCTTGAAAATTGATTATTTTTGAGTTTAGAAATTTATCAAATTATCACTTTATTATTAATCGGGTCACTCGTAGGAATAAGTATTAGTTTTGCTGGACAAACAGGTCAGGGTGTAGTACTTCCAATTATTCTTCTATTAACAGGCGATGCTTTTCTCGCTATTGCTATAAATTTATTAAATGATTTAATTACCTCTGTTTTTGTTAGTATTGGATATATAAGAAAAAGAGAGTTTAAAATTAGGAAAGACACGTTTATAATAATAATTGTTGCTTTGTTAATTTCACTTTTAGGTGTTTTAATTTTATTAATTACTCCAATAGGTAATATTTATGGTTGGTTTATACCTTTATTCATAACCATTTTAGGTTTTATTTTTCTATATCGAGGTTTTCCTACAACTGAGACATTAAAAAGAACAGCTCATAAATTATCTCAGAAGTTTTTGAAAAAAAGTAGTAAAACAGAAATTTTCAATGGAAAAGAAATACACTCTGACGAAGAATTTATTGTTAAAGAAGATATTCAAGGTATTATACCTATTGGATCAGGACTATTCTATATTTTAGCTCTTATTTTTGGTATTTTTATAGGTCTCAATTCCGGATTGTTTGGAGCAAATTCAGGTTTTATAATCGTACTGGCTTTAGTAATAATTTATGGATATCCAATTAAGAAAGGTGTTGGAACAGCATTAGTTTTAAGTATTTTTATATGTCTAGGTACGTTTATTATTTATCAAGTTTTAGGAATTATGATTAAGGGTCAATTTTTTTTTAATTTAGAAATATCTGTGTACTTAGCAATCGGTTCAATTATAACAGGAATAATAGCATCATTATATGTACAAAGATTTTCTGCTAAAACTATGGGGAGAGGAGTAGGAATTGTTATATCAATTTTAGGTATAATTTCTTTAATATTCTATTTTATCTCGTGAATCCAGTATTTGTATTAGACTTTAATATTTAGTAATATTATAAGGATTTAGCATGCAAAAATTAAAAGTGGGGATAATAGGGACTGGTGTCATATTTGACCTTAATATATTAGGGTATTTAAACCGAGATGATGTAGAAATCACATGTTTATGTAATAGGACTATAGAAAAAGCTAAACAAAAAATTGAAAAATTCGATCTAAATAAAAACCTCCAAATATATCAAGATTATAAGGAAATGATAGATAGGGAAGATTTAGATATTATCGAAATCCTTTTACCCCACCATCTCCATGCTGATGCTACAATTCATGCAGCTCAGAGAGGAATAAAAGGAATTTCAGTACAAAAACCAATGGCATTAACCTTAGAAGAAGCTGATGATATGATTAATGCTTGTGAAAAATCAGGATCAAAACTTTCTATTTATGAAAATTTTGTATTTGCACCTCATATAATAAAAGCTAAAGAATTATTAGACAGTGATTACATCGGTGATCCATCATCAATTCGGATTAAAATAGCTATAGGTACTAAAGGTGGCTGGAGTATTCCTGAAAGCGCAGAATTATGGAGAAAAGATCCAAAAAAAATTGGGGGTACGCAAGAAGGTTCTCCAATTTTATTCGATAATGGATGGCATGCTTTTTCACTAGCATATTGGTTCTTTAATGAAGATATTGAAAAAGTATTTGCCTGGACAGATAAATATCAAGGTTTAGATGCCCCGGCTTATGTAATGTTTAAATATAAGCAAAGTAAAGAACATCTTGTTCCACAATATGGGAATATGGAATTTTCATTAATACCCGAACTGGACTTCTCAGACTCAAAATATTATCCGGTTGATGAGTTCATTGAAATCATTGCTAGTCGCGGGATTATGAAGATAAATCAATGTACTTCTATAGGAAATAAAATCTCAGATTCTGAAATTTTCTCTCCTCTTGTGATTATAAGAGATGGTAAAGTAGAAACATATAAGGATTTTAAAAAAGACTGGAAATATAGTTTTATAAATGCAACAAATTATTTTATTGATGCTGTAAAAAATAATAAAACAGCTATCCTTTCTGGTGAACAAGCAAGATCAATACTAAAATTTAATTTAGCTGCAATTAAATCTGCAGAGTTTGGTAAAGAAATCTTTCTTGAGAATTGATTTACTCTAATAATATATCTTTATCATATTTCAATTTTTTATGATTTAATCCTTCTTTTACTCCTTTCTTTAAATCTGCTCTAACATTTCTTAAAAATTTTGTAAATATTGCTCCATCAACTTTAATTGGGTCCTCTACAACACAAGATTGGTCCTTTTCGCTTTCAACAGATATTTCATCCCAAAATACTGTTCGATTTTGTTGATATGAAATATGTGGCATTTTGGCAAATATACATAAATCTCTACCTTGTTCTCCTGTATATATTGGTTCTCCACCATTTTTTATAACATTTATAAAATGTTCAGTTGATTTAATAAAAGAATATCTCCAATCTCGTGGTAAATCTGCCCCAAAAGTATTCTCTACTCCTCCATTATATACTACAATTGGTGGGAATTGAAGGCTTTTAGAAAGAAAATTGCCTCCAGAAGTACATTGATTTATCCACATTATACCTTTTGTTCCTGAAATCTCAATGAATTCATCACAATCATAATAATTACTTGGATAGTAAAGATTTGGAGCAAGTGTGAACTGCATAGCCCCATATTTTGGTGCATCATTTGAATTTTTTCTTGGATACTTCCAAAAAATAGTACTTGGGGAATCTTGTACAGTAGAAAAAAAATCAATCCAGCTATATACACTTTCAACTCTTTCTTCACCCATCAACCATAATGCCATAGAAAATTTATGGATTCCATCATCATAAATCCATAAACCTCCTCCACAGAGGTCAGTTTTACGACGCCACCTAAGAGCTTTAATTTCCACAGGCATGCTTGGACCTCCTGTCCCGATGGTATTTATTCTAAAATTTAAAGGATTTCCTATTATGCCTTGATCTAACAATTCCTTTGCTTTTAAATATATAGGGTAAAATCTAAAATTCTCATAAAGTTTCAATTTAACATTTTTTTCTTTACAAACTCGGATTATTTTCTCACAATCAGTAATCGTATGCGCTAGTGGCTTTTGGACAGAAATACCTTGGATCCCCGCTTTAGCGCAATATTCTGTCATTTGTGCATGAAGATGATGTGGTGTTAGAATTTCTACAATATCTAGATCTTCACGATCAATCATCTTTCGATAATCTTTGTATATTTTTAGTGTTCTTAATCCCCATCTCTCAATTTTTTCAGCAGCACTTTTAATATTTGTGTCTGCTACAGCAACTATTTCTGTATCTTGTGAATGGAGATAACCTAAAACATTTAAATTCGCGATATCGCCACAACCAATAATTCCAACTCTAAGCATATTTCTATAATTAACAAGTAATAATTAATATTCTATTAAATTGACTCAAAATTATAAACCTTTATAAAATTTATACTAATTTTTCAAAAATCCGATTTTAATAGATTTAGCTCCAGTCACTTTAACTTAATTCATAAAAATTACATTTAGTTGTATGAATAAAGTTTTTATCAATTATTTTACTAAAAGACATGAAATTATAGATAGAAAGAAAAAAATACCATCATCAAAATTATTGTTATGAATCCTTTTTCATTATTAATAAAACCTGTTTCTGCAGATTGTAATCTAAGATGTAATTATTGCTTTTATATTGATC
>JBHLLJ010000176.1:0-5647 GCA_048885705.1 Candidatus Hermodarchaeota archaeon
GAATTCTCGATGGGTACTGGTCTTGGTCTTCCAGAAGAATCTGGTTCACCTAATTCCATTTTAAGAACTTCAATTTCTGCCACATTTCCGTTATCGTCTCCTAGGAATCTTACAGGATTTCTTAAAAATTGAAATTCAATTCCTTCCTCTACTGCATGATGGTATTCTTCTTTTCTTGCTGGCATTTCAGCTTCTGTTCGCCTGTAAACAATAATAACTTTCTTTGCACCAAGTCGTAATGCAACACGAGCAGAATCTAAAGCTGTATTACCCCCACCGATAACGGCTATAACTTTTCCTATTTTAATTGGAGTATCATATTCTGGAAATTTATATGCTTTCATTAAATTAGTTCTTGTTAAGAATTCATTTGCTGTTAATACACCATTAAGATTCATTCCGGGGATCTCTCTCATTGAAGGTAATCCTGCCCCTACACCAATAAAAAATGCTTTAAAATCCATTTCCTTTAAATCATCGATAGTTAGAGTTTTTCCAATTATCATATTATATTCTACTTTGACTCCCAGCATTTTTAAGGTCTCGATCTCATCCTCAACAATCTCTTTTGGGAGCCTAAACTCGGGAATTCCATATACTAAAACACCTCCCCCTTTATGAAATGCTTCGAAAATGGTAACATCAAACCCATATCTCGCAAGATCAGCTGCACATGTAAGACCTGCTGGTCCTGATCCGATTACTGCTACTTTTATATGATTGGGAGCTTCACAATCCGGGCATTCTTTCAATTGATTTTTTCTTTCCCAGTCTGCCACATATCTTTCAAGTGCCCCAATTGCTACCGGTTCCCATCTTTTACTTAATATACATGCCAGCTCACATTGTACTTCTTGAGGACATACTCTTCCGCATATAGCAGGTAAAATATTATAATCTTTTATGCTTCTAACTGCTTCTATTAAATTATCTTCCTTAATATATTTGATAAATTTAGGAATATCTATATTTACTGGACAGCCTTCGATACATTTGGGGTCACCACATTGTAGGCATCTTTCTACTTCTATCTTAGCCATTTCTTCAGTAAAACCTAAAGCTACTTCTGAAAAGTTATGAATTCTCTCAGATGGCTTTTGTTCTTTCATTTTTTGCCTTGGTATTTTCACTAAATAATCCCTCTTTTATCCTATTTTCAAATTTTTACATTCTTTTTTATAGAGATCAAAAGATTTTTTTTCAAATTCATCAAATCTTTTTTCTCGATTTAATAGAATGTCAAAATCTACAATATGACCATCAACATCAGGACCTTCAACACAAGCAAAATGGATTTCACCATCTTTCGTGGGAAACCGGCATCCTCCACACATCCCTGTACCGTCAATCATTATTGTATTTAATGATACAAAAGTCTTTACTTGCGTTAACCCTTCAATACCACTTGTTAATTCAGCGACATTTTTCATCATAATCATAGGTCCAATTGCAATGACTAGACTAATTTTTTCTTTACTAATTATATCTCTTAGTGGTTTGGTTACAAATCCTTCAATTCCCTCAGTCCCATCATTAGTACAAATTATAACTTTCTCAGAGACATCAGCCATTCTTTCTCTCCAAAATATAAGATCTTTTGTACGCGCTCCTAGTATTGAAATGATTCTATTACCTATTTGCTTCAATTCTTTTGCTTGGGGATAACATGGTGCAATACCAACACCACCACCAATTATAATGATAGGATTTGCGTATTTTTCGATATGTATTCTATTTCCTAAAGGGCCTACAACATCTAAAATATCATCCCCTTCATTCTGATGAGATAATAATAATGTTGATTTTCCAACAACTTGAATTACAAGGGTAATAATACCTTTTTCACGATTATAATCCGCAATAGTTAAAGGAATTCTTTCTCCTTTCTCGTTAATTCTAATTAAAACAAAATTACCAGCATAAGCCTTTTTAGCAATTAATGGGGCAAAAATATCCATTTCGAATAATGTCCCACTATTTCCAAGCTGGACCTTTTTTAAAATTTTATAGGGACTCAAAACCATCCTAATTTTATATCTAAATCAAAATTTTATTTTAATAAAAAATATTTCTCTAATTTAAGGTATAATCTAATCAAAAAAAATATTTACTTATATACAATAGTTACGGGAATTCTTTCCCCCTAATTCGCTTATTATTTGAGTAATTAAGTTAATTTAATAGATTCTATCAATTTATTTAAATCATTTAATTTAGAAAAAGTAATCGACTAATTGGAAAAGTTAATTTTCTAAAAAGCTTTTTTAATATTAAATGTAAAATATTTTCAATTTATATTATATAACTTAAATTAAATGTTAGTAAATATCTTAATTTCTTTTCAATATTAATTAATCATGGATATTATTATTGTTTTAGATTTTGGCGGTCAGTACACGCATCTTATTACACGTCGAATACGAGATTTAGGAGTGTATTCTGAAATATTACCTTTTAATGTTGATATTGAAAAATTGAAAAAAAAAAGACCAAAGGCTATTATTCTATCAGGTGGTCCGGGAAGCGTATATGAACCAGATGATCCAAGATTAGAACAGGATTTTTATCAATTTACTATAGAAAATAAAATTCCTGTCTTAGGAATCTGTTATGGGCACCATTTAATTATGCATCAATTAGGAGGCAAAGTTGAATCTAAAGAAAGTAAGGAATATGGAAAATCAAACCTTACAATTCTAGAGTCAAATTTACTTTTTGATTCATTAGAAAAAGATCAAATAGTTTGGATGTCTCATGGAGACCAGATCACTGAGATTGCTGAAGGATTTAAAGTATATGCTAAAACTGAAACGTGCCCTGTAGCTGCGTATGGAAATCAGGTTAAGCAGTTATATGGAGTTCAGTTCCACCCAGAAGTCTCAAATACTCCAAATGGAAAAAAAATGCTCGAGAATTTCATATATAAAATTGCTAATTGTAAAAAAGAATGGAAATTGGAAGGATGGATTGATAAAACAGTTGAAGAGATAAGAAAAGAAGTAGGGCCTAAGAATAGAGTTATACTGGGATTAAGTGGTGGGGTTGATTCTTCTGTTGTAGCTATTCTTCTCCATAAAGCTATAGGTGAAAGATTGCATTGTATATTTGTAAACAATGGAGTTTTAAGAAAAAATGAAGAAATTGAAGTAAAAGATACGTTTGAAAAAAAATTAAAATTTGAAAATTTTCATTATGTTGATGCCGAAGATCTTTTTCTAAAAAGACTTGCACATGTTGAAGATCCGGAGGAAAAACGTCGTATAATTGGACACACATTTATAGAAGTTTTTGAAAGTAAGACAATTGAACTAGAAAAAGCTTATCGAGATATAAAATATCTCGCACAAGGTACAATTTATCCCGATCGAGTTGAAACCAGCACTACAAGTAAAATTTCAGCCAAAATTAAATCTCATCATAACTTGACCCTACCAGATGATATGAAGTTAAAGATAATTGAACCTTTAAGAGATTTATATAAAGATGAAGTTAGAAACGTTGGTTTAAAATTAGGATTGCCGCAGTATATTATAAATCGTCATCCATTCCCAGGACCCGGATTAGCAGTAAGAATAATAGGTCCAATTGATAAAAAGAAACTTACAATTTTGAGGAATGCAGATGAGATTCTAATAGAAGAGATTAGAAACGCAGGAATTTATGACCAACTCTGGCAAGCTTTTTGTGTATTTCTCCCTTTAAAGACTGTTGGAATAATGGGTGACTATCGAACTTATGAATATATCTGTTCCATAAGAATAGTTGAATCTTCTGATGCTATGACAGCAAGTTTTTCGAAACTAGATTGGGGACTACTTGAAAGAATTGGAACAAGAATTACTAATGAGGTTAAAGGAATAAACCGAGTTGTTTATGATATTTCAAACAAACCTCCAAGCACTATAGAATATGAATAAATCCTTTAATACGGATAATATCCAATTCCAGATTTTTTCTATTAGGTTTTAATTAGTATGTAAATTAGATCCTTTAAAATCATATTTTTATAAATTGATTATAATGACTCAAGAGGAAATTGCTTGGGATTTAACAGAAATTTATAGTGGTCATGATGATTCTAAAATCACTGATACAATGGATAGACTTTCTAAACAAGCTAATGAGTTTATAAATGAGTATAAAGGGAAAATTAAAAGTCATGAATTTACAGCTCAAAAATTATTAGAATTATTCCAAAAACAGGAAAAATTTGCCGCTGACATTAATGAACTCGAACTTTACTCAAATAGATTATATGTTGGAAATATGACTATTCCTGAAAGTGAAGCATTAAAAAATCGGGTTGAAGATTTTACAACTAAGATTGCTAAAGACTTGGCATTTCTAGATTTAGATATTGCAAAATACATATCGGAAAATACTAGCTTAATCAGTAATCCAATTCTCTCTAATTACAAGCATAAATTAGAACAAATTAAAAGAATGTATCCTCATTATTTATCAGAAGTGGAAGAACAGCTGATTCTTGAAAAAGATCAATATGGGGTTATTGCTTGGAGAAATCTACAGGGAAAGTGGCTAAATACAAGAAAAATAGTAGTAAATGTTGAGGGTGAAGAAAAAGAGTTATCATATGGAGAAGCTAATGCCTTACTTATACATCCAGATAGAGCAACCCGAATTTCAGCGAATAAGTCTATCTATGGTTTATTGGGCAAAGAAGAATATGTATTTTCATCAGCTTTAAGAAGTATTTGTGGCGACTGGTTAAATAATTCAAAAAGAAGGAAATACGATAGTCCTATGCATGATAGTCTAATAGTGAATGATACTACTCAAGAAATTATTAATAATCTAATGAAGGTTATAGAAGAAGGGGCAGGTGTATATCGCAAATATTTAAATCTAAAAGCTAAAATTTTAGGATTTCCCAAATTAAATTGTGCTGATGTTCGTGCTCCTCTCTCGATGGCTCCTCATAAAAACTACACATGGGATGACGCAAAAAAACTTACAATTCAAGCTTATGGAAGATTTGATCAAGAATTTGTAGAGATAGTAACCGATATGTTTAATCGAAATCATATAGATGCGAGTCCTAGATATGGTAAGAGAAATGGAGCTAATTGTGCAGCTTGGTTTAATAATAAATCAGCCTTTATTCTTATGACATTTACCGGTGAACTCCACGAAATTTTTACTCTTATTCATGAACTCGGACATGCTATACATGATTATTTAGCAATTGAGGAACAGACATATTTTAATTATCATGCTGGATATACTGTAGCAGAAGTAGCTTCAATATTTGGAGAATTACTCTTAACAGATCTCCTTCTTGAAACTGCGGAATCAAAAGAAGGAAAAATGAGGATTTTAGCACATGTATTGGATGACGCAGGACAAGCTGCATTTCAAGTAAGTGCCAGAGTTTGGTTTGAACAGGATTTATATAGAGCTATTGATAAGGGTGAAAACCTAGATGGAAAAGCTATTTCTAAATATTGGTGCGCCGGAAGAGATAAGATATATGGAGATTCTGTAGAATGGTTTGAAGAGATGGACTGGGAATGGACAATGAAACCGCATTATTATTTTCCCAATTTTCGATTCTATAACTATCCTTATGTTTATGCCCAGCTTTTCGTTTATGCTCTTTATCAAACTTATAAAAAAGAGGGAAAAT
>JBHLLJ010000177.1:0-5604 GCA_048885705.1 Candidatus Hermodarchaeota archaeon
GCACCCCCACACGCTACAGAACCTACTCTTGTTCCTACTTGCCTAATAGTGGCATGATCTGCACAAACTGCTAAATCACATGCCATTTGCCATTCATTTCCTCCACCTGCTACAATACCGTTAATTCTTGCAATAGTAGGTTTCCCAATATTACGAAATACATCATGTGCTTCTTGGAAAATAGACATCCATTTCCAATATTCAGCAGGTTGCACTGTAAATCTTTCTCTATACTCTTTAACATCCCCGCCAGTACAAAAGGCTTTATCACCTGCACCAGTTAAGATTATAACGGCAACTTTATTATCCCATGCAGCATCATGAAAAGCCTCAATCATTTCCATTAGAGTAAGGGTTGAATAAGCATTATAGACTTCTGGACGATTAATTATGACAGTCGCTTTCCAATCTTTCTTTTCATAAATAATTTCTTTAAAATCAAATTCTTTTGGGTCTTTAGGAGTAAAATTTGGCTCTTTTGTATAAGTCATTAAAATCACTTCAAAACTTGCTTTTTTTGATTTCTTTTATTTTTATTATTATTCTTAGATAATTTTCCAAAATAATATAAAATTTGTTAATAGAAATTGAATAGTGGGAATAAAATACCACTAAAAGAATGATTCAGATGTAATATAAAAAAGAGAAATCTTTAAACCGAAGATTATCATAATATTTAATGTAGAATCGGGAAAGAAAATAAAATATCGAGTAGAATAACTGCGGTGTCAGATAAAGAAAAAAAACAAGAAGAAAATGATCTAGAGATTCCTCTCAGAGCAAAAGACTGGGAGAGGGGATTCACGGTTGAAAAAAACAGAGTTGCCGAGTATGTAGAACTTTATGAATCAATTGGGTATGAAGTACGTGTTGAACCTGCCACCCCCAATGAATCGGAGAATTGTCAAGAATGTTTTAAAGCTGATTTTGACAATTTAAGAACTATCTTTATTAAACGGAAAAACATTAAAGATGGAGAAATAGATTTAGAATAATTATTGTAATTTATACAATTTATATCTCAAACGCCCATTCTCCCTTTCGCATAATTGGTTCAGCTACACTATCTTCTTTAATTCCGTCAATATTCAATTCTTCAGATCCAACCATGAAATCTATATGGAATAAACATTGATTTCCTCCTGCAGCAGCAAATTCTTCTTTTGACATATCTAATCCATTTTTCAAACATCCTTTGATACCATTGCCTAAAGCAATATGACAGGATGCATTTTCATCAATAAGACCATTATAAAAAAGTATTCCCAACTGGGAAATGGGAGAACTATTAGGAACTAATGCTACTTCTCCTAATCGAGATGCCCCTTCATCGATTTTAAGTAGATTTTTTAAATAATCCTCTCCTTTTATAGCACTTGCTTCTATAACTTTCCCGTTTGAGAACTCTAGTTTTAATCCTTCGATAATCACTTCTAAGGGAAGTGGCTTTGTAGAAGTTATCACACCATCCACTCTATCTTTATGGGGTATAGTATATATTTCTTCAGTTGGTAAATTCACAATTTGAGTAATTCCGCTTTTAGTTGTCCTATTAGCACATTTCCAGATATGCCCCTTTGGTAGTCCAATTGTTAAATCTGTTCCTGGAGCATTATACTTCAGGGCGATATACTCCTTTTTATTGAGAAAATCACTTCGAATAACTAATTGATTAATGTGATTTTCCCAGGCGGTTATAGGATCCTCATCTTTTACCCGGCATATGTCAAATATCACATCCCAAAATTTTGCCATGCGTTCAGTAGAGGAAATATCTGGAAAAACTTTATCTGCCCAAGCTTTTATAGGTGCTGTAAATATAGACCAAGTGCCCATTCCGCTTCTTAATGAATCAGCAGCAGGTTTATTATGATTATAAAATGATTTATGAGCTGTAAAGATTAGATCATAATCCTTTCCAGTAAGCAAATCTGGATTTACTGCCGCTACGCTTAACATTGCATCATCATTTTTTGAGATCTCAAATTTAGCATCCGTCCTCCATATTGGATATTCTTCAAAAGAATCTCGTGGAGCAAATTGATATCTAATTAACCTTACCTGATCATCTTCCCATAAGACTTCAACAAATTTAGCACCAGCTTGATAAGCATTCTTTGTAATTAAACGAACTAAAGGTGCTAGTTCAATGGGTACTCCATTAGCATCTCTCCGTGGTGAACCTATTAATAACCGCTGTCCAGGTTGTATATTAAGACCAACATTGACAATAAGTTCCGCATATTTTTCTAAATTCTTTTCAAACTCCGATTTCATTAGATTCACCTCATAATTTATAATTTATTACATATAATAAACTAAATATTAAACGTCCATTCTCCATTTCGCATGATTGATTCTACCTTACCATCTTTAGTAATTCCATCAACATCCATTTTCCCTGAACCAATCATAACATCGATATGAATTAGGCTAACATTTCCCCCAGCAGCCATAAATTCTTCATCTGACATTTCTTTTCCATTTTTCAATGATGGTTTATAAGCAAAACCTAAAGCAATATGGTTAGACGCATTTTCATCAATCAAATTATTGTAAAAGATTAATCCCGATTGTGAAATGGGTGAACTATTTGGAATAAGAGCGATCTCACCTAATCTACTCGCTCCCTCATCAGTTTTGATAAGTTTACTTAGAAGATCTTTGCCTTTTCCTGCATTTAATTCTATTACTTTACCTTTTGAGAATTTTAATTCAATATCTTCAATTGAATAACCTCCATAATTGAGGGGTTTTGTTATTTTTACGGTTCCTTCTGTTATATCTTTATGAGGAAGAGTATAAATCTCCTCTGTTGGGATATTACTTACATATTCTATCCCTTTTTGACTTGTAGACTTTGACGCTCCCCACATATGTCCCTCAGGTAAACCAATTGTTAAATTTGTACCTGGAGCTTTTAATTGCAAAAATGCATATTGTTTCTCATTTAGATAATTTTTTCTCGAAGTGAGTTTGTTAATATGATCATTCCAAGCTGAAACGGGATCTTTTTGTTTTATTCGACAAATTTCAAAAATTTTATCCCATAATTTGACTATTCGTTTATCAGAAGGGAGATCAGGGAATATTTTTTTTGCCCAAGCATCACAAGATGCTGCTACAACACTCCCATTTCTAGCTTTCTTTTGATTCAGGAGATCGATAACTGGTTTACGATTCTTTCTTATTGCTTTTATCATAGTAGTTACAAGCTCAGGATCTTGATTATTGAAAAAATTAGGATCTGAAGCCAATATATTAAGTCCGGCTCCACCTTTTTCAATATTCTCTAGCGAGGCATCTCGTGGCCAATTAGGTACTTCTTCAAAAGAATCTCGGGTTGCATATTTGAGTCTAATTAAATGTAATTGAGGATTATTCCATAGAACATCAACAAATCTGGCTCCCAATTGATACGCCTTTTTTACCACTATTTCAATAAAAGGAGCTAAATCAAGAAGAGATGTACCTAAACCATGTGGGGTGATTAATAACCATTGTCCTTTTTGTAAATTTACACCCACTTTTAAAATTAATTCGGCATACTTTTCTAAATTCTGTTCAAATTCCGAAAACATTGATCACACCTCAAAAGCCCATTCTCCCTTTCGCATAATTGGTTCAACTGCACCATCTTCCTTTATTCCATCAACATCCATCTCTCCTGAACCAAACATACAATCAATATGAATAAGGCTGCTATTGCCACCTAAAGCAGCAAATTCATTATCAGATAGAGTTTCACCACTTTTGAAACTAAATTTATACCCTCGACCTAAAGCAATATGATTTGAAGCATTTTCATCAATAAGGATATTATAGAAAAGTAAGTCTGATTGGGAGATAGGTGATTTGTTAGGGACAAGTGCAATTTCTCCTAAATGACTAGCACCTTCGTCAGTTTGGATTAACTTATTTAGAAATGCTTCGCCTTTCTTAGCACTTATATCTACAACTTTTCCATTAGAAAAAGTTAGTGAATAATCTTCTACTAAACTTCCACTAAAGTAAAGAGGTTTTGTACATCTTACTACACCCTCAGTTTTATCTTTATGTGGAATAGTAAAAATTTCCTCTGTAGGTATATTTGCAACGAAATTAATACCATTTTGACTGTTCATAGAACCACTATGCCACAAATGACCTTTAGGTAATCCTATTATTAAATCAGTTCCAAGTGCTGTAAATTTCAATGAATCATATTGTTTTTTGTTAAGATAGATACATTTAGAAGCAAGTTGGGTCACATGATCTTTCCAAGCAGAAACAGGATCATCATTTTTAATACGGCAGATTTTAAAGAGAGTATCCCAAAACTGAGTTTTACGATTTTTTTGAGGAAGTTCTGGAAAAACTTTATCAACCCAACCATTAATAGGTGCAGTTACTATTAACCAATTCGTAGCATTTTTAACCACTTTATCCATAAGAGGTTCACAATATTTAAAGGCAGTTTGTTGTAGCGCTCCAATTTTTTCAGTATCTTGGTCAATGAGCAAATTAGGATTCTCAGCATATATAACAAGAAGTGCATCACCAGCTTCAGAAAATTTTATCGCCGTATCAACTTTCCATATTGGATACTCTGTAAAAGAAACAGAAGGTGCATGTTTCAATCGAATTAACTGTAAGTAGTTATCATTCCAATTCACATCAACCAATCTAGCACCTGCTTGATATGCTTTTATTGTTATTAATCGAACTAGTGGAGCTAATTCTAAAGATACTCCACTTGTAGTGAATAGAGGAGCGCCAATTAATAAGCGTTGTCCAGGCTGCAAATTTAGCCCAACTTTTATAATAACTTCAGCATACTTTTCTAAATTATGTTCAAATTCGCTTGACATTGGACTTTCACTAAACAATTAAATTTAGCTAATATTATAGGATTATCTCTATAGTATTAAAATTTTACATTTTTGGAGTTTAAAAGGATATCGATAGAAATTAAGTTTTTCCAAGTTCTAGTTTTATTCTGTCATTTTTAGTCAATATTTTTATCTATTTTTTCATTAGATTAATTTATGTCGAAAACAGCTATAGTTAAATTTGACGATTATGAAGTAGGAACTTCAGCTTCTTGTAGTAAAACTATTACTGAGGCAGACGTAACTTTATTTGCTGGAATAAGTGGAGATTTTAATCCTCTTCACGTGAATGAGGAATTTGCAAAAACTCAAATGTTTGGTAAACGAGTAGTTCATGGTGCCTTTAGTTCAGCATTAATTTCAGCAGTACTTGGTGTTCACCTTTTTGGTCCAGGAGCTCTTTATGCTTCTCAAAAAGTAATCTTTAAGAAACCGGTGTTTATTGGAGATACTTTAACTGCTGTAGCAACGGTAACAAAGAAATATACAAAAGAAGGTAAAAGTGGAACCTTACAATTCCTTGATATAGAAACTAAAGTGCTGAACCAGAAAAATGAAGTCGTCACGGATGGAGAAGCACAAGTATTAATTATGTAATTTTTTTTCTTTTTTTCATTTAAATTTTGATTAGAGATAATTTCACTTTCTTTTTCAAAAACTCAATCTCTCATAAAACGTCAAATAAGAATACTATAGTTCTTTTCTATAACTGTCAAATATTAACAACAGTCCA
>JBHLLJ010000178.1:0-5543 GCA_048885705.1 Candidatus Hermodarchaeota archaeon
TTGTCATTATTGATTTCAATACTCGTTTTAATAAGACCTAATTGATTTGATAAATAAACTATAATTAGATCAAATATTATTAAAATTGGGATAGGATATATTATTGCATGCAAGTTATCTCCTTGATCATTAAGTATAAATGTTGAAATTATTGCCATTGCTAACGGAATAAGCTCGCTTATCAAACCAATCAATATAAACCGCTTTTTATTAAATTTCCCAATCATTAATAGAATAACATATACTACAAAGACAAATCTAAAAAAAATATATTCAAAATAATATAGAAATGCGCTGAAAAATCGAATCGAATACCACGCTGGAGTGATAGGAACCTCCCATATCATTGAAACAATACTATTCGGTCCAGGACCTAAATCTATCATGATACCAAAAGGAGAGAAAAAAACCACCAGTATTGTAAAAAGACCGATAAGTATAGTTATATATCGTTTCATGAGATTAATTTCCAACGTTATTTTCTTTTTGGTTAAATTCTTCTTAAAAATATTTAAATTTTCATTTTTTCTATTCCTAATGACTCCATGAAGGCATCTACTCGCTTCATTGTTCTCTCAAGATCAAATTCTCTTTCATCTCCCATATTACCTTCAAATGGCATGGTTGGAATCCCTGCTTTTTGGATTGCTAGGCGATTTTCTGCGATCCCAAGGCTTAAACCTTCACATCCTCTATTAAAATGCAGAAATACACCATCTAACTTCCATTCCTTGGCGATTCTAATCATCATATCTGATTTGAGTCTTGGATGATAAAAGTGCTGCCATTCTGGTTTACTTAAATTCCATTCAGCAAGAGCTCGTAAAGCTTCATCTCGATTAGTTATTTCAATCTCAGGTATAGATCTCGGACCCCATGTTCCATCCTCTTTATCTTCCCATAAACCAATAAGACCGAAAGTGTAGAGACTTCCAATAGAAACGCAACCATATTGTTCTAAGTACCTGAATATTCTTAGAAAGGCCCATGGAGGTTGAGTATCTGTCATAATCCGACACTTTTCGTTTCCAACAGCGGCTATACCTCTTTCTACACGATCTTTTACTTCTGGATATAACTCTTTTTCATAAAAATCTGCCGTCCATTGAGCTGATTTTCTTAACGTCCCAAGAACATATAACGAGTACATAGATTTTTCATCTAATGGAGCAGGGATTGCTTTATTAAGCTCACAAATTGCAGCCCAGTAGTGACATGAACGAAATTCATTTTTTACTGCTTTAATTAGTAGCTCATCATCATAATCTCTTCCTGTTACTTTTTCTAACCATTTGATACCATCATGCATCTGTCCCACAACATACTTAATTTTAGGTTCTGTCAGTTCTTCATATGGTCCTACTGACACATCGATGTCGAACATAGGAATTCCTCCTTCAAGATCACTTGCTACTTGATACCATTTAGCATGTGAACAGCATATATGATCTTGCCAAATAAAATCAGGTTTAGGGAATTCTTCTGAAAATTGTGGCCACGCATATTTATTTATAAGTATTGAACCCCAATAATTGCGCATATAAGAACATAAATCTCGGGCAAATCCCCTGGCTTCAGTGGCTTCATGACACTCCAAAGCAAATTTATCATTAAATGCCACTGTCGCACCATAAGGTTCTCCCGTTAAAGAATACACATCATCTCCTAATCCTGCAGGAATAGCATCAAAAGACCATGCTCCTCCTGCCCACCGAAGCCCTCCTTTATCATGAGCTTCGGCAAAATCTTTATAATAATTCTCTCTAAGAATTTTGGCCTTATTCCAACACTTCAATGGTTCTGTTGGATATTTAGTTTCCATCATCTTTATTCCTCCTACTAATTAAAAAAGATCCTCCTCTCTTATTATTTCTAAAAATGCTTCAACTCGAGTCTTGAATTGTCCAATTGGAACAGTTACGTCAAACTCTAGAAACAAAGTTTGAATACCAAGGTCTTTCTCCAAAGTATCCTTGATAATAACAGTGTCCAGCTCATGTGGGTCACAGAATTTCATTTGCATTATGATAGCTCCTTGTACGTCATATTCTTTTGCTAATCGGACAATATGATCAAGTCTTGTGCGCTGAGGCCAATCTTTGCTTGGACATGGTATACGGTTAACGTATCTTTCTGCTATTGAACTTAATAGATCTCCATTTGTATTGACTAATGTATCAAAATATCGTGTTCCAGTACAATGATCATCAATAACAAATCTTGCACCTAAATCTTCGACCATTGCTATAAATTCAGTATCATCATCTTCAGATCCTAAAATCATTAATCGTTCCCCGGGATTATCTAGTGTTCTTGAAGGCAGCTGTTGTAAAAGTTGTTCTAAAGCTTTATTATGTTCTCGCTTATCAACCATTTGCGAAGATACCACCATATACATTGCTTCTAGACCAGTTAATGGTGGATTAGGACTCTTTCTCAATTCATAGACTTGCTGTAATAATTGTCTATTTTTATTTAGAATCTCAATCCCTCGTTTGATATCATCATCCGTGATTTGTTTCCCAGTCCATTCTTCAACTGCTTTTTTAAAAGCTTTTAATTCTTCTGTTAAATAAGGAACAGCATGAGGGCTTTGAACATTCATAGGATGTGGTAAATAATATTTAAAATCTACTGGAATATGGAGATCCCAGCTCGTATAAGCCTGTCTAATATGAAGACAACTTTGAGCGATCGTAATTCCATCAAGATAATCAAACCTACCTTTTAATCCCTGTGCTAAACAATCTCGACAGAAAGGGCAAAACATAGCAAATATATGTGGTTCAGATACATCTTGTGGCTCATGGCTCCCTAATATTCTTACTGGTAAGATATCTGTCGCATAAAGAATCTCTTCTGGTATATATGTACAGAAAGTTCCAACTACTTTTCCACCGGTGCGTTTTTTCCATTCTTTTGCATAATTATGCCGATTTTCGTACCAATTTTTAAATTGTTCAAACAATCTTTATATCCCCTTTATTCAATCTATTTTGGAAAGTTAAAAATACATTAAAAATTTTATTAAACCTCTATTTTTGACATAATATAATAATTCTAATTCCTTCTCCTCGACGCATAACATCAAAAGCTTCATTAATTTCTGAAAGTGGGAATTTATGGGTAATTAGCGGTTTAAGCTGAAGAGAACCATTCTTAACTAAGTCTATAATGTGTGGATAATCAACAGGACGGCAACCAAGGCTTCCCATTATTTCCATTTCTCGAAACATTACACGACCGATATCAAATCCATCCCATCGTTTAGGTGAATAACCTACAGCAACCAAACGACCTCCAGTCCGCAAGCTATTAAATGCTTGTTTCATTGTTGCGGGATGTCCTATTGCTTCAAATGCGATATCCGCCCCTCCTCCTGTTATTTTTCGAATTGCTCCAACAATATCTCTTTCATCCATATCTTTAGCTAAAACTGTTTCTACAGCACCAATTTGCTTTGCAATTTCCAGCTTTTTTGGGACAATATCGACAGCAATAGGTAAACCTCCTGCTGCTTTTATATTTTGAACTACATTTAAACCAATCCCACCACAACCTATCACCACTGCCCAATCGCCAGGTCTTACCTGACCTCGGTTTTTTACAGCATGATATGGTGTTGAAACAGCATCTGAAATTATACAACTTTCCTCTAATGACATTTCAGTAGGAAGATGTACTACATCTTTTATGGGAACCTTAATTTGCTCAGCAAAACCTCCATCAATATGGTTTCCAAGCATTATCTGGTTTAGGCAAATATTCTCTCTACCTGTTCTGCAATTAACACAATAACCACAGGATAATACGGCAGGAATTATCACATGATCTCCAACCTTGAAATGTTTAACATCTTCACTGACTTCTTTAATACGTCCAGATATTTCATGACCTAAAATAAGTGGTGGTTGTTTAACAGTTGGTACTCCATGTTCTAAATAGCCAAAATCAGTGTGGCAGACACCACACGCTTCTATTGTTATTATAGCTTGCCCTAGCTCACCAGAAATATTAGGGTCGGGATAATCATTATCTACTTTTAAAGGTTCCTTAACCTTTTCAAAAACTGCTGCTTTCATCTTAATTTCCTACAATTTGTTTTATTGTTATTTTAATTTAAACCTAATTCTTATTAAACTTAAGAAAATTAACGGTTTTGCCAATTGGGTGGTCGCTTCTCTAAGAATGCTTGTAATCCCTCATTTGCGTCGTGTGTAGACATTAATTCTTTAAGATAAAATTCTTCTATTTCATCTAATTTACCCTCAAAATCAATACCTAAGGCTTTTTTAAAAGCTTTATTTGTATATTGTAATACAACAGTACTTAAGTCTTTAAAAGATTCAACAAATTTAGTAAATTCTTGCTCATATGATTCGAGAGGATAAACATGATTAGAGATTCCAAGTCTAAGGGCCTCGTCAGCATCAATGATTTCACCTAACATGATAAGCTCAAAAGCTTTTTTATTTCCGATGATCTGAGGAAAAGCTAAAACAGCAATAGGTGGAAATACTCCTACTTTTATTTCCGGTTGACCAAATTTTGCTTTATCTGACGTCAGAACAATATCACAGAAAATAGCAATTTCGCAACCTCCACCAAGAGCAGCTCCTTTAATACTTGCTATTGTTGGGCATTTTAACTTGTTAAGTTTTCTAAAAATGCCGTGAAATTCTTTAATCATTTTAGGAGCTTTATCTCCCATATGATCACCAACATCAACTCCGGCAGAAAAGGCCTTTCCGTGATGATCAAAAATGACAGCTTTTAATGATTCATCTCTAAGAAAATCTTCAAGAGCTTCATTAATTTGCTCCATCATCTGGATAGTTAAGATATTTAATGGACCATTGTTGAATATTATTTTTCCAATATTATTGGTTTTTTCAACAATTATTAAATCATTTGTCAAATCCTTTCCACTCAATATGGTTAATTTTCTTTTTTGATAATTTGAATCCTTTTCCTAAATAAAAAAAATTTGTTTTATTTTATTTTAGTTTTGCACCACATTTACCACAAAACTCGAAATCAGAAGGTAAACTTTTTGCTTGACATGAAGGACATGTAATCGAAGGAGGTCCCCATAGAAATTCTGGATGTGAACTTTCTCGTACGCCTCTATAATTTGGAGGACGCTTTTCTACAAATGCAGACATTCCTTCAAGTGGTTCCCATGAAGCATAATGAATTGATAGCCAATCTTTAGCATGTCCAATTGTTTGGTGCCATACAAGATCTTTCCAAAAATTTACCTGTTGTTTCGTATATCTCATACATTCTGGAAATTTATCGATAAGTTTTTGACACATTTTATCTATTGCTTCATCTAATTCAACATAAGGAACTACTTCATTTACTAATCCCCATTCTAATGCTTTTTTTGCTGAAATAGGTTCACATAGATATAAAATTTCTCGCGCTCGACGATCACCAACAATAATAGGTAACCATTGGGTTGCACCCCCACACGCTACAGAACCTACTCTTGTTCCTACTTGCCTAATAGTGGCATGATCTGCACAAACTGCTAAATC
>JBHLLJ010000179.1:0-5511 GCA_048885705.1 Candidatus Hermodarchaeota archaeon
TATAATAAATAAATTGCAATAATAACCATGAAAACATTTGTAGGAATCGATATTGGCTCATTAGAAACTAAAGTAGTTCTGTTGAAAGACTCTAAATTATTAGATTTTAAAGTTGACCGATCAACATTTGATTTTAAACGCGTAGGAAGTAATATGTTTAGTGAACTCTTAGATCAACACAATTTGAAAAGAGATGACGTTTATGTAATGAGTACCGGATATGGGAGGAATACAGTGTCATTTGCAGATGATCGTATTACAGAAATTACAGCACATGCTCGGGGAGTACAATATTTTTTTCCAGATGCACATTCTGTCATAGATATTGGGGGTCAAGACAGTAAAGCAATAGTTATCTCGAAAAAAACCGGAAGTGTTATTGATTTCCAAATGAATGATAAATGTGCTGCTGGAACAGGTCGGTTTATAGAAGTAATGGCAGGAGCTCTTGAAGTTCCTATCAATGATATTGGAGAATTAGCTCTTAAATCTCGAAATCCAGCCTCAATTAGTTCAACTTGTACTGTTTTTGCGGAATCTGAAGTTATATCTCTCTTTGCAAAAGGCACAAATAAGGAAGATATCGCTGCTGGAATTCATAAATCAATCGCTAAACGGGTTGCTGGAATGGCTAAACGCATAGGAGTTGCTCCTCTTTTAGTTTTTTGTGGTGGTGTTGCCAAAAATGTAGCAGTTAAGAGTTTTTTGGAGCAAGAATTAGGATTTGATATTGTTATTCCAGTACTTAATGGAAAAAGTACTGCTCAACTTACAGGAGCTATTGGAGCTGCTTTAATTGCTCAAGACCAAGAAAGAGATTAATCTTTTTCAATTTTTTTTTAAAAATTTAAGATTTAGATAAGTATGAAAAATTTTATGAATAATTAACTCTTTTTTGATTAATAATTCAAAGTTAGAAAAAATTAAAATGGATAATTTAGAGCTATTATCTGATTACGCAGATTTTTTAAGAGAAAAAAAAACAGAAGGAAAAAAAATTGTAGCATTTATATCTCATGATAATATTCCAGAGGAATTGTTAGATGTTGTTGGCTTCATCCCATTAAGATTGATGTTTGCTGGAAATGATGATTTAATGGATGCTAGCCATGATTTCTTACCTCCATCGACTTGTGCCTTTGCACAATCATGTATTGGATTATTTTCAACAAAACCAGATCAATTTAAATTTTTAGATTTAGTAGATTTTTTTATTGTATCAAATCACTGCGTAAGCGATATTTGTGCTTCAGAAATAATAAGCAGATATTTTAAAGTTCAAAGATTGGATTTTTACCTTTCTTATACTCAAAATGAAAATAGTCTCAAATATTTTAAGTTAGAGTTAAAAAATTTGATTAAGCAATTAGAGGAAATTCAGGGAACCGTTATTAATAGGGAAGATTTCTTGCATAGCATTAAAAAATATAATAAGTTTAAAAAAATTCTTAAAAAGATTAATGAATTGCCTATAAAAGGCTCTATTAAACTAAAAATATTACAAAAGGCAATGTTATATGGCCCAGAATTAACACCAGAATTAGAGGATTATTATGCTAATTATAGTGGAGATTTAACTGGATCTTTAGAAATGTCAAAAGATATTTTGTTAACAGGATGCTCCATTTTTTTTAACGATTATTTAATAGATTTGATTGAAGAAGGAGGTGGAAACATAACTTTCTTTGATACATGGATTGGATTTAATTATTATTCTCAAATTATTGATGATAATATAATTAGTTCAATTGAAGATCCTATTGAGATATTAACCCAACGTTATAAAAATAACGTATATGGAGACCATTCAGTTCCAAATTTCTTAGATAATCGAACAACTCTAATAAAGAATTACTATAAAGAACATCAAGCGAAAACAGGAAGAAAACTTGGAGTTATTAATCATATCATTAAGTTTTGCGACCATATGTCAATAATGTCAACTCATTTAAAAACTCGATTGCAGAGTGAAGGGATTCAAGTTTTAAATTTAGAAAGAGATTATTCAAGAGCAAATAGGGGGCAATTAACCACTAGAATAGAAGCATTTTTGGAGATGATGTAAAAATGAGTTTAGTAGCGGATGAGTTAATTAGGTTCTCTTCTGTATTGAGAATGGCATATAATTTTTTAACTGGAAGAGATTATTTAAAAAGAAAAAAATTTAGAGAAAAAAAGAAGTTAATTTCAGTCGCTTTACCTTTTTCAGATCTAATTTATGCATTTCCAGATTTAATTCCTGTATTTCCGATTAGAATGCATGAATTCAAAATTCATAAATATCTCACCTATTTAGGATCAGCTTCGAATATATTTGGTTGGAATAGAGTTTCAAACTTTTTGGGATTTGTAAAGGATCTTGGTATTAAAGATATTAGTAAGACAGTTGACAAGATCATTGAAGATGTAATAGAGACTATTAATGAAAAATATAATGAAATGTTTGATATTGGGATAGAAAGCGGAATTTCAAGTGATTTTTGTTATGGAATTAAATCTCTTTATGGAATGCATATCTCAAAAGGTAAAAATTGTGATGCAAATCTTAATTATACAATAAGATGTAGTGCGTGGAATAAATATTTAGAATCTATTGACGCAATTGGAAATCCTTCTAAACAAATTTGGATTGATATACCCCCAAGAAATATAGGAAATGCATTAGAGTTATTTACTGATAATATAACTAAAGCTCTAAATGAATTGGAAGAAATCAGCAATTTCAATTATACTGATAATGCATTAAGGAACCATTTTCAGACAGCGAATCAAATACGTCAAGCATATAAAAAAATTATTTATGAAATAAGTATCTCGGATTTCCTTCCATGTAATCCAGCGACTTTTAGTGAAATCCTTGCCTTATTAAGTATAAGTTTTCATGATTATAACTCCAATGCTAAACGGTTTGAGAAAAATATTTCAGCTTTACTAATGGAAATGAGAGGTAGAATCAGAAATGGGATTGGGATGGATGTTTCAAAAATGCCTAAAATCCTTATTACACCAATGTTTGGTGGTTGGGAACCTAAAACCCATGATATTATCTATGAATTAGGAGGGAGAGCTTTATATGGTGATTGGGACCTTCTATTGTTTTTGGAAGACATTCCAATATCAAACAGAACAGATCCTGTTGATGCTTATGCTCAATATTTAATGAAAATTACATCAAATGGCATTGGATGTGATAACGACACTTTAACGGATTCCTATTTAAGATTGGCTAAGAATCTGCATGCTGATGGAATCGTTTTTATACAGTTATTCGGGTGCCATTCTATTTCCAACTGTTTTAGGATGTTAAAGGAAAAGATACGTCGAGAGCTAGATATACCTTCTATCGCTTTAAACTTTAATAAGATGGGCGAGAATGTTGAACAGGTAAAGACTCGATTGGGAGCTTTTATGGAAATGTTCAAATAGTAATTTTTTAATAATTATTTCTTTTAATATTACAAGAGATTTAATAGCAGAAGAGAGATGATTTTTTGTGATATTTCATGAAAAAAGAGAAGACCTAGATCATGATCCATATAAGGATTATCAAGTTTTATGTGGAATTGAGGAAGAATTTCTCATTATAAATAAGAATGGAAGGTTAGCCAGAGTTGCCGATGATATAATGGTTAAATCTGCTGAAATTCTTGAAACAGACCAAAATTTTTTGAGTTCACTGCAAGTGAGAATACGAGGATTGGATGCTGAACCTTCTCCTTCACAAATTGAATATGTTACATTGCCACTACACCCTACATCATTGGAGCAAGCTGTAAGGGAAGGGAGGAAATTATTAACCGACGCTGCAAAACAACTAGGAGTCAAAATACTCGCTCAAAGTCTTCATCCTATACAAAGTGATCCAAATCCAATTTGCGGAACTCATATTAATGTTTCTGTTCAAAGAAAAGGAAGTCTTATGACTCCTGAGGAAATGAAAGTAGTATATAATTATTTATGGGATTATCTACCAGAAATAATTGGAATTTCAGCAAATTCACATATATATAGAGGTAATTGGAATAATATAGCCAGTAATAGATGTGCTAATAGTACTGTTCTTAAACCAAATGGGTTTGCGTTAATAGAAATTCCTGAGAATCGCCCCGCTTTGATTCCAATGCGTTATTATGGTCGGATGAGATATAAACTTAAAATAGGATTTGAAGAAGATGAATTTTCAAAAAAAGTTATTACTAATAATCGTGGAGATCGTTTAGTAGACATAACTCCAAGAGGTCCATTTACTAATATTAGTGATGATAACGATGAATTACCTTCTAGAAATCGAATAGAAATTCGAATAATAGATGTGCAATATAATACTGAAGATTTACTTGACATTGCTTATCTTAGTTGTGTCTCTGCGCTTCATGCAATATATTTACAATCCTCTGGAGAAATTGTAAAAGATCCGTATCATACAGTAAATGTAGAAAATGCTATAGCAAATGGATATAAAGCAGTTTTTAAGAGAATTAATGGAACAAGCGAGTCTTTAGAAAAAAGTATTTTAAGATGGATGGAAGAAACCAAGAAATATCAAGATTATTTAGGAATTCAAATTAAAAGTTTGCCAGATAAAAAGCTTCAAGCTGATAATTCCCAAAAAGAGCTTAATATTGAATATCAAACAAGAAAAATTGAAAAATTAAGACAACAAGGAAAGACATACGTCCTTATGGAATTAGTAGAACCAAGAATTGTAACTGATCGAAGAGGAAATCGTTATAAAATAACTCCCGGTACACAAGTTAGAGGTACTTTAGAAGCAAGTTATAGTTTTTCTTATGATGATATAGATGGGATGGTTACTAATTTCAATGGAATACGAGTTGTCAATAATCTTGTAGTTCAAAATCTTAAAATACCATTATTGGAAAATGATCATGTGTTAAGAGGCCAATCTGAATCAGAGTCACTGATTGATAGATTATTTGGAGACTTTTTGTTTTAATCATAATTAGCAAAATATTTAAAAGAAAATGGAGAAAGACAACAAAAAAAAGTATATCTGTAATAAAATTTTTGTCTATGGCACATTACAACATGGACAAAGCCGAAACTACATCCTTACTGGATTAAAATATGATAAAGCCACTTTATTAAATTATCGAAAAGTGGAACCACCTTCCTTGGGATTTCCATTTATCATCCGTGATAATTATTCTAGTGTTAAAGGAGAGTTATATTATGGTGTTGAACAATCTCTCATTAATCAAATTGATTTGATTGAAGGTGAAGGCAATTTATATCATAGAATTTTAGTAAATGTAAAATTGGACGATGGAAGCGAAATAGAAGCTTATACATATTATCCCTCTGAAATTCTAACTAAAAATTACATTTAATTAATCGGTGGAAATCAATGAGTGAAGACAGTTCTTTAGAAGATGGAAAAAAGAGCCAATTACTTCTCATAGATAATTATTCGCAAGGGCTTTTGACAGATAGAATAACCAGAATAGAAAATATTATAAAAAATAGTTTAGCAGATGTTGAATTAAAGAC
>JBHLLJ010000180.1:0-5495 GCA_048885705.1 Candidatus Hermodarchaeota archaeon
AAAAAAATTCATGAACTCGCAAAACAATTGGGATTACACAATGTAATGTTATTTGATGGAGTTCCAACTGGAAAAATATTGAAAGATACAAGTGAACTTCTAACATCGGCGCAACGTGAAGAAATTCGTGAATTTTCTGCAAATATAAGTAAAAATAAAATTGTTCCCCCGCTCTCTTCACAATCTTGGCAAACTTCTATTGAATCTTACCTTGCAGGTGTTGGATGTTTAGCAGCACATATTCAATATTATGTTTCAGCATATGGGGAGGTAACTCCTTGTGATTTTACCCCTTTATCTTTTGGGAATATTCGAGACATGCCATTGAAAGAAATTTGGAAAATAATGATCCATCATCCCGCTTATAAACATCGTGTTACGTCTTGTAGGATGCAGAATGCGAAATTTCGCCATTTTTATATTGATCCCATACCGGATGATGTGACCCTTCCTTATGATATAACACAACTCCCACGTGTGGATTATCGAAAAGAAGAAATTACAACTCAAATTCTAAAGTAAGCTTATTTAGGTTTCAATTAACCTCTTATATGGAAGGAGGAGGTGTTAGTTGCTTGAAGCTATTTTTGAATAAATTTTGTTAAAAATGTTATTTTCAATTTCTCGCCAAGTTTCATAACCACTGACATCCTGAGGATATCGTAAATAATGCCGATTAATTTGCTTCATCTGTTTGAAAAGATAATTTAGTTTAAGCAACAACTTGGGCTTGGATATTCCCTTAAAAAATTTTAATACCATTTGTCTGATCGATGGGGAGATCATTTTACTATAATACATTTGAGCGAGCTCATTTTCATCAATTAATTTCTTTTTTACAATAAAATTAAAATCATCTGTCGTGGTGTGCTGTATGAGAATTCGAGCGATATCAGCACTTGCATGTCCTATCCCAAAATCGTTCATCAGAAGACAATTATAATCCCATAACTTATTTAATGAATAATCTTCGGCTTCAATTGCTTTTTTAGCTATCATAGCAGCATAATACCCAGCTTTCATTCCAGTATGAATTCCTCCACCGCTAGCGGTGTTAACATGGCATCCTGCATCTCCTATAAACATTATACCATTATCAGCACAAGAAGGAAGAGTTCTTCTAAGAGGAACGATATCTCCGGCTGAAGATAATATTTTGTAATTGCTTTTGCTTAAAAATTTATTTACAACAAATTTCTGATAAATCTGCTTCAAATTGCTTTTTTGATGTGATAGAACACCTAGTCCTAGGTTGGCTATTGTGTCTGATTTGGGAAAATACCAGAAATAACCTCCAGAAACGTTATCGGAATCAAACACCACATTTAGAGAATCTTTAGGCATATATGGATGGGGGTTATCATTAAATTGAATGATTTCCCGATAACAAATAACTAAATCATCTTTTGAGATTTCGTTTTGTATAATATTGCTTTTGATTTTTTTCCTCACAATAGAATGAGCTCCACTGCCATCAATTACTATTTTCGCGTTTATGGTAACTTTTTCACCAGATTTTAATCTAACCGTAACTCCATTGACGGTACCATTTTTATAAGTCAAATCCATGGCCCTAGAATTATCTAAAAACTCTATTACTCCCGAATCAAGCGCATCCTTTAAAAGCTTCTGCCCAAATCGTAATCTATTTACTAAGTAAATAGGCATTTTAACTGTAATATGATGTTGAAGCTCCGAGCTATAGAGATTGATCTTTTTCTTCCTGCTCAATATTTCATTCCCTTGAGGTGAATCGATCTTTAAAAAGTCAAAAATAGAGGCTAAGACCACATCTCCGCACACTTTATTACCGATCTCCTCTTTCTTGTTTGCATCAATTAAGCATACTTTCAATCCATTTAACGCAGCAAATCGGGCGGCAATTGCACCTGATGTCCCAGCACCAATAATTACTATATCATAGTCCTCCATTGTTATCAGATAGTTTCATTTCTTTTTCCTAGATTTATCCTATCAACTTTTTCCGCTTCCAATGAAACCAAAGGTCTCCTAGCAATTGGAATGTCCCAGGTATTAGAGCAATATAAGCTCCCAAAATGAGATATATTATCGCTATTACAATATACCAGATGAATGCGCTTCTTAAAAATGGAGTTATTGGATCCTTACCAAACAATGGATATAATAGAATGATGCTAAGTACATTGATCGCAATGATGATATACATTGAGACCATTGCATCAAACGTAAAGCTTTGGGGAAATTGAATGTACCATATAATTGCTAAGATTATTGCCACAATATTGCATAAGAAAATCCATATCATAAAAATGGGAATAAAGCTTTTAGGAGCATCCTTTCTTTCAAGTGTCATAATATCATGAAGGAGATTTTGCTTAAAAAAAGTTGATATTATGATCCATTAGACGATTTATTCTTTACCCATAAGAAGGATAGATTAAGCTATATTCACGATTTTCTTCGTTTTTGAGTAATTGCTAATGAGAAAATTCCTATTATTAGAAAAACCAAATAATAAATTCCAAAACTAATTGCGGGTTCTTCACCACCTGTGCTTAATTCTTGAACCGTCAATTTTACAACATCAGTAACATAATTACCGTAATCGTCCGTAAAATTAACTTTATAAAGATACTCTCCCACATCTAAACCATCTGGAATATTATACATAATTTCAGTCCCATTCGACCATGAGTTTGGACCTGCTACTATTCCAGTTCCCTGCAGTTCAATCGTGTAAATATTTGGATTTGTATCTATTGTTGTCCACGAAATATTTAAACCTGTGTAGCCATATTCAACAGTAAAATTGCTTGGGGCATAAAGTATTACCGGATTTGTTGTATCTTCTATTACAGTCATATTTATGGTGTCTATAATAAAATTATCATTATCATCTGTAAAATTAACTGTGTAAAGAAATTCTCCTATACCTAGCCCATCCGGAACATTGTATGTAATTTCTGTACCACTTAACCAAGCGGCTGGTCCTGACACTACTCCAGATCCCTCAAGGGTAATTGTATAAGTGTTTGGATGTGCATCCGTGGCTGTCCATGAAAGATCTACTCCCGTATAACCAATTTCAACGGTAAAATTACCTGGAGCATCTGTTATTATTGGATCTGTTTCATCAACTCTCGTCCCGATTATATCCCATGATTGATAGGTGCAATCCATACAAGATCCCGAAAAAGCAACGGTAAAAGTCGCTTCCCACGTATCATTTTCAGTGAAAGTGCCTACCAAACTGAAAGTTGTAGCACATGTACCTGGACTAACACAAGAAACGTCAATTTGGCCATCTGTAGCGGAACTTCCACTCATATAACAATCTCCAGGCATAGCTGGTTGAATTGTCAATGTAATCCCATTATCTATAAAATTGAATTCACTATAGTCGATGATAAATGTGCCAAATGCGCATGAATAATATATTGGAGAATTAAAAGTATATGTACCAGAGGGAGTGTAAGCTAAACTAGGTTTCTTATCATCTCCAGGTGTTCCATAATTTTTATAATAGATATGTAAAGGAATGCTTATACCTGATATCAACACTATAAGCATAATTGTACATAAACTAATTTTTTTTATGGATTCCATAATGGTATTTTATTTCGATCGTATAAAATTCTTTAGAAACCTTGACCATGAGAAATCCCAATAATGTTGTTAGAAGTAGTATATTTTTTTAATTGAGAAAAAAAAGAATATTAAAATTTTGATTTATCTTAACGTCAAAAATCTATTCTATTGCTTCTTTAGGTAGTAAATGTTTGGATTAATAAAGAGTTCGTAGTGACCCCATTACTAGAATTTGTACCCCATAGAGAAATTGTCAAATTATGAGAACCTGGAGATAGAGTTTTTGTGGTTTGAAGGGCAACCGAACCGTATTGATCTGCGTCCTTACTAGCGAAGATCAATTGGGGACCTATGGGGTGAGTTTGTATTATACCATCTAGCACAAAATTAATTTGAATTAATGATAGTCCTGATCCAAATACAGCAGCCATTCCGATATAAAGAAAATATGCCATTTCTCCTGGATTTACAGTAAAATTAATTCTAAGAGGATCTACAACGATAAATGAAGCGATTGGATTAGTATAAACATCAGTTGAGTAGTAATTGAACCAAGTTTCTTGAATCTCAAAATTATTGTTGGGAACTTGAACTTGAACAGGAGGAAACACAAATGTATAAATTCCTAACCCTAACCCTGATATTCCTATTATAAGAGCTACAATACTTAATGCTTTTCCACTTGACATGATATCTTACCCGATCCAAGATATTCGAAATCTAATTTGAATTTATTTTACATCTATTTAAATAAGAGTAATACATACTTTACAGAAAACTGGTCTCGATAAATGGATTAAACCACATTATCTTCTTTTAAGAAAAACTTAGAAGGGGTTTATTGTGTAAAATGTCGAAATTTTTCATCTAATATTTCATTGAGAGCTCTTTTAAAAACCACATAAGGTTGAGCCCCAATATGTTATTTTAAAAGAATTCTTTTGTAATTTATTGCAGATTTATTAAGTATTTCCGCTTTACGGGATAAGCTATTTCAGATCGTTTTATAATAAAAGATTCATCAAGATCGTTTGCCATACGAATAGCAATCTCAAATGGAATACCCATTGATAAGTAATTCTGAGGAAACCAATAATTTCCAGTAGGATCAGTCGGTCCAATAATAATACAATCCCTTGGGCCATTTACCGCCATTCCTGTCGGATATGTTACAAAAGAAGCACAAGAAGGACCCCAGGGTATTTGGATTTTAAATGAATCGTCTGGTCGAAAATGTGCCAATGAGCATAGATTCCTTATTTGCTCAGAATTTCCAAAACAAAGAAACGATTTTACGTCAAATTTTTGTTCATCTATAGAATCAGATTTTCGAATTACAATGTAATTACTGATTGGTGTAATTCTGCCAACTGAATTCAATTGCTTTTCAGCGAGAGCCGGATTCGCTAGTAAATATTCAGCAGCTCCGCCCCTAAAGTCTTCCGAACCCGTTGACAAAAAATATTTTAACATTGGTAGAAAAGTCTTATATCCAAACCACGCTTGCCCTCCAGGACAGCACCCATTTAATACCCCATTTCCAATATACACCGAATTGATATTTTTATGAACTGATAAATCAAAAATAGCATTCGCGATACAACGATTTACATCTTTTATAGGAACCGCACTCTCTGGAATAATCTCTGACCCATAAATGCATAATGGTGTTGCTTTTAACCTACCTGCTTGACTTAACTTGCGTCCAACTTCTCGAATTGTTAAATTTACCATAGTTATCTATTTTTAGTATTAATTACATGTAAAGAATCTTGATATTTTTGATAAAATACCAAATATAGATTTAATCATTATAATGATTTATATCCGTGTGCTAATTTAATTCCAAATTCTTTGCACTTTGGAAGGTCCTCACTTGTTATAGGCCCTTTTGAAGTTCCTTTACCCTCAACTTTTATAGACAA
>JBHLLJ010000181.1:0-5455 GCA_048885705.1 Candidatus Hermodarchaeota archaeon
AATTTGCAACGATTGATTTTTTCCAATTCTCACTAATGGGAATTCCTTCATCATACCAGATGTGAATCCCTTTCTTATTAAGATAATCAATTATTGGATATACCTGAAGCTTGTCTGTGTGTGAATAGCTAACAAAGATAAAAGGTTTATCTCCCTCATATGCTTTAAATGGCATCTGAAATTTTTTTAGATCAGAAATAAAAATCTCTACGATTAATTCTTCAATAGAAGGATATTCATTTATTATTATAACCTTACTCTCATTAACATGTTTTTTAAGAATTTTCATTATATTTGTATCTTTGCCGAAAGCTTCACAGAAATGTGTTAATTTCTGCTGAGCACTATAGGAATGACCTTGGAACATATAATAAACACAAAAAGACTCTATTGCTGTGATGAGAATAGTATATCTTCCGAATTTTACACGATCAAACGATTCGGAAAATATTTGATCACAAAATTCATTACAAGAAGACAGAAACTCGCCGAAGTGGGATTCATCAATAGTCATGTCTGCAGTAAAGGGGCTAGATAGGACTATATCTCCTTCTCTTGTCATAATAGAAAGGAGTATAGGTTGCTCTGCTTCCGTTTTTGGACGATCTATTATACGTTTTCTTAACATTTTTACCACTTGATCTTTTAAACGAGCCAAGTCTATACGTTCTCCTATAGACGCCTTCGATTCTTTTAATCCCTCCCACAAACTCAATTCATTAAGTAATTTATCGTGTTCCTCTGAAATACTCATAGCTAGCCTATTAAGACCAAATCTTTCAGCTATTTGTTGTCCTTTAGCCAATAATCGCCTCGCTTTCTTCAAGTCGGATGATAATTGAGCTATTTTTGCCTTTAGTAGATATGTTTCGCATAGAATCCAATATGATCGAGATTTTTCAGTACTTTCAAATAATCTTGTAATTAGAGATTCTAATTCATCTAATACTCCTGTTTCATTAGTCATTTGAAATTCAATTATAAGTAGTTCACATAAAGTAAGTAGGGCTCTTTCATTAATTTCCCAAGGAATATCTTCATCTTCGAGGATATGTTTTAATATTTCTTCAGCCTTACCCTTATCACTGATTCGCGGACTTTCTTTTAATAATAAAGCCTTATTATAAAGATATTCTGCATTAATATCTTTATCTTTAAATTGATTATTCAATTGTTCTAATTGGTTAAAATTCTGCTGTGCTCGCTCAAGATCACCCTTTTCAATTAAAATTTGAATTAAAAAATCATAATAATAAGCTTTACGCTTTAAAATATCGATTAGTGCCAGACATTGTTCTGAACACTCTAAAGCGTGATCTAATTCTCCAACCATTCTATACGCATCAGCCATATTATTAAGATTACTAGAAATTAAACTTTTGTGGTTAAGTTCTTTAGCTATTGCCAAGCTTTGTTCATAAAGGGATAAACTTCGAGTAACTTCACCTTTATTATGATAATAAGTCGCTTTTTGAAGAAGTCCTATAGAAATAAAGAATTTATAATTAACTTCTTTGGCAACAATTAAAGCCTTCTCAGCACACTCCAATGCATTATCAATTTCGCCTTTATAAAGAAATAAACTCCAACCAAGGGTGAAAAGACTACCACAAACTATAAATTCATCGCCAAGAGATTCTCCTATTGCTAAACTATGTTTGTAATACTTTAATGCTTTTTCTAAATCACCTTTAGGAGATATTGAAGGATTTGAAATCTGACCTTTTAGAAAAACTATTTTAGCTTCTCTTCGAGTTTTGTTAATTGTGGACTCGTCTTTTAGAGTTGATAGCAATCTTTCTGCTTGGTTAATTATCTCATTAGCTGCTTCTACATCATAACTATTAACTAATCCAACAACAATATAAATTAAAGCATCAATAGATAAAATCCTTTTCTCCAAACCTAAACTCTCTTTATATGTTTGTTCAGCAAGCTTGATAAGTTTTTCAAATAAGCCTTGGTGAAATAAGAGATCACAGTAAACAAGATGACAAGATACAATATCATGAAATGAATTATTTTTTCTTAATTCGAAATCCTTTAATAATTGAAGAGATTCTTCAAATTTCCCTTCTATAATAAATTCTCTTGCTTTTGTTAATTCCTTAGATTCTGAGTCGGATATATTTTCAGCCATATAAAACCAATTTTGGAACATCTTGGATTTTAAACTTATGAATGTTTAAGTTAATTATAATTTTAAATATAACGTAAAAGATGAGAAAATTAGAATAAAAACACTTAACAAAAACCTAGATAAAAAAAATTATTTATTAAAGACTGGATCCAGCATATTGTTTAATTTAATGTAAAACTCCCTTTCAGCGATGAGATATTTCTGCATAAATTGTATGTTTCCTATTTCAAATTCCAATTCACTCGGTAATTGAGTCTCTTTCAAATATATACTAAAAAAGGGCTTCTTTTTTTTTAAAGCGAAGCTGATTTCTTTCCGTACATATTCTGAATCGATGATATGAGGAGTAATAAAAACGAGAAATGCGCTGCATCGTTCTAGATTTTCCACAATTGACTTTTTCCAATCCTCGCTGATAGGAATTCCTTCATCATACCATACATTTTTGCCAGTTTTATTAAGATAGTCGATTATTGGATACACCTGAAGTCTGTCTGTGTGTGAATAACTGACGAAAATGAAGGGTTCATCGCCGTCATAAGCCTTAAAGGGCATCTGAAATTGCTGAGGATCCGAAAGAAAACTTTCATAAATAAATTCCTCAAGAGAAGCTGTCTCATTTACTTTAATCTCTGAGTTTTTATTACTAGCCTCTTGTAGTATTTTCATAATGTCAGGTTCTTTCTTAATAGCTTCTGAAAAGTGGAATAATTTCTGCCGAGCGCTATACGACTGTCCTTGGAACATATAACAAAAAGAAAAAGAATCGACTACTGTTATGAGCACTGTATGTTGACCGAATTTCACACGGTCAAATGATTCAGAAAGAATCTGGTCGCAAAAAGTACTACAAGAAGATAAGAATTCACTGAAATAGGTAGTGTCAATTTTTGCATCAGCGGTAAACGGATTTGATAATAATATATTCCCCTCTTTTGACATGATAATGAGCATTACTGGTTGCTCAGTTTCTAATTTTGGGAGTTTACCTATCCGTTTTTTTACCATTCCCTCCATTTGTTCATTTAAGTGTGATAATTCTATACGTTCAGTCAATGGTGCTTTCGATTCTTTTAATTTCTCCCAAATTTTTAGTTTTTTAAGAAATTCATCATGCTCATTTGAGATTTTTATCGCTAACTGATTAAGACCATATTTTTCAGCAATCTTTTGTCCTTGAGTTAATAATCTTCGGGCTTCTTCTAGATTCAATGAAATTAATGCTAATTTGGCTTGTAGAAGGTAAGTTTCCCCCAAAATCCAAAATGAATGTGATTTATTTGATAAATCTAAAAGTTGGGAAATAAAAGGCTTGATCTCTTCTAGAATTTCTGAGTCATTTGTTATTTGTAGTTCAACAAGGAGTAATTCACATAAGTTAAGTAATGCTTTTATTAAAATATCAATGTGCAAATCCTCTTCCTCAAGAATCTGCCTTAATAATTCTTCAGCTTTTACCCGATTGTGGGCTCGAGGACTAGTTTTCAATAATAAAGCTTTATTAAAAAGATACACTAAATTAACGATTTTATCTTTCAATTGACTGTTTAATTGCTCCAAATCACGAAGAGACTTCTGTGCTCGTTCTAGATCGCCTTTATCAATTAAAATTTGAATTAAAGAGTCATTATTAAAAGCTAGGCGTCCTAAAGCTCCTAACTCTCGGCTTAATCCCATAGATTTTTCTATATACTCTAATGCACGATCCAAATCTCCTTTCATTCTATAATTTTCAGATAAATTGTCAAAAACACCAGCCATAAGTATTTTACTGTTATATTCCTTGAAGATTTCTAAGCTTTGCTCATAAGATCTAATACTATTACTCAATTCCCCTCTAATTGCATAAGATGCCCCCAGAGAACCAAGTATCCTTGCTATCATAAATTTACAATTTTCAATTTCATTGCAAATTGTCAAGCTTTGCTTAAAAAGCTCAATACTACGATCTAATTCACCTTTAAGCTGAAATAATCCTCCCATATAGAGAAGACAATATCCGATCATCCATTTATTGCCACTCTCCTCGGCAAGAGCCAAGCCATGCTTCAAATATTCTAAAGCATGGTAAAAATCACCTTTTCGATACATAAATACATGAGCAAGTCCAACAAGGGAATAAGCAATTTCTTTCTTAGCACCAAGTTCTTTTCGCAATGATATACTAAGTTCAAACTGCTTTATTGCATGATCAGCCTCACTTTTTTGGTCGTAAGCCCATCCTTTCAGAAAAGCTATATACGCCTCTCTTTGCTTGTATTCTGCTGGGAATTCTGGTGTTAAAGTTTTAAGCAGCTCCTCTCCCTGCTTAGTGATATCGTAAGCTTTATCCGTTTGATAAAGACATAATAAAGCATGAGCCATAATTAGTAGGATATCAACTGACAGGAGGTTTTTTCCTAATCCTAAACTCTCTTTATATGTCTGCTCTGCAAGTTTGATAACATCTTCAAATAAATTTTGCCAAAATAAGAGCTCACACTTGAGGGAATGGCATAAAACTATATCATGACGAGTGTATCCTCCCTTTTCCTCGAAATTATTAATTAACTGGTTAGCTTCATCATACTTACATTCATCAATGAGTTTTTTTACCTTAGTAAGCTCCTTAGATTCTGAGCGAGATATATTTTCAGCCATATAAAACCAATTTTAGAAAAACTTGGATTATAACCTTATGAATGTTTAAGCTAATTATTGTTTTAAATCTAATGATATTACTTTCTCGATAAAGATATCATTTTTAAGGAATCAATTCTTAATGATATAATATTTTTTTCTTGTCCATATTGTTATCCCCAGTGTAGTTGCTAAGCCAAAAAGTATATAAAACAGCTCATAACCCACAATTGTTTCATTTTGGTTATTCTCTCCAATCTTAAGAATCTCTAAACCATCTCTTTCATCAGCTAAAAAAATGAGGTCTCCAACAATCTCGACTGAATGTACTCTTCCCCCATCGTTGAATTCAGTTAATTTAATGGGAGTTGTTAGATCACTGATATTAATTAGTTCTAAACCATCTGACCAGTCTGCTATACAAGCAATATTACCTTCAATATCAACATCGACAACATTCCCACCATTGTCAAATTGTCCAATTTCTACAGGATTAGAAGGATCACTAATGTTAATAATTTCCAGTCCATCATTACTATCCGCCACAAATACAATATTATCAATCATATCAACTCCAACAGCTTGTCCACCGTCATAAAACTTTCCAATTTCCAAAATGTTCGTGGGATTACTTATATTAAGTATATACAACCCATCATCAAATTCTGCAACATAAGCTAATTCTCCCTCAATCTG
>JBHLLJ010000182.1:0-5339 GCA_048885705.1 Candidatus Hermodarchaeota archaeon
GGAATGATTATCCTGAGGAAGCCTTTTTCCTTGCTAACAATGAACAAAAATGGTTAAGTGAGATCCATGGTATGGCTATTCAAGGATCTGAAGATTGGTATGCAATTTTTATAACTCCAGGATACCAGCATTTAGTGGTTAATGTCTTATTTAATCATTCCTATGGAAACATTGATATTGCACTCTATCAGGTCTGGGATAAATATAATATAAACTATATAACTGGGAATAGTAGTTTGGATGATAATGAACATTTGGAGGTTTATGGACTAACGCCTGGACCTTACGTCATCCAAATTTATGGAGATTCATGGGGAAATGAATATGATTTATGGTGGGATGACCTCAGAACTGATTTTAGAACGGAGGACAACTATGAGGAAAATGATATTGCTTTGGCCGCTTATGATTTAACACATGAAATTGAATATTGGGATGATTATGGGATTTGGGGTAAGTGGCTCAGACACATTAGTGATATCGGTATACAAAGTGATAATGATTGGTTTAAAATTAATGTTGCCGCAGGAACTCAGTTTTTACAGTTGAGAGTATTTGTACTTTATGAATATTCCGAAGCACCAATAGGGCTTGAATTATACGATGGAGATCTAACTAAATTAACGAGTAATTTTACTACACGTGATAATGAATATCTGATTTATGATCTTCCATCTAATGGAACATATTATATTAGAATCTATGGTGATAACTCAGGAAGCCCTTATGATTTAAGATGGGAGCTACGGGAAGTAGAGAAAGAAATGATACCAGGTTATGACATTTTTATTTTATTGGGAGCAATATTTGGTGTCTCTACTGTTATATCAATCCGGCGTAAAAGAAGTAAAAAGGAGCTTTAACTATTTTTATTATCAATTTTTTTTATTTTTTAAATAATAGATTAAATTAAAGAGTTTTATTCACATTATATCGAACTTTTCTTCATTCAATTTATTTTAATTTTAAAAGTTATGCGTAATTTTGACTATTAGAGTTAAAACGAGAAATAAATTATTCCGAAAGAATTATGACTGAATGTAATCAGGTAGAGTTAAAAAGCACCTGTACTTGCACATATGATTGCCATCGAAGAGGAAAGTGTTGTGAATGCATGCAATATCATCTTTCTATGAATCAATTACCTGGGTGTGCCTTTGCTAAGATATCTAAGGATGCGGAGCGATCATATAGCAGAGATTTTGAATATTTCGCAAAATTGGTATTAAAAAGCGAAAACAATTTAAAATAAATTAGAAGGTAATAAAATGACAGACTTTCATACAAGATTTAAACAGGAAGAGATCGACTATATTCAATTTCACTTTACAACAATTTTAGGAGAATTTAAAGCAGTTGAGTTTCCAGTGAAAATATGGGATGAATTACAAAATGGAACTGGGATTGATGGATCAAGTTCAGGATTTCTCACAATTGAACAGAGTGATATACGAATTGTCCCAGATTTGAATACATTTAGTATTATTCCTTGGAATCCAAGAGTGGGGCGATTTATTTGTGATTTAACTGATAATAAAGGTATATCATATCCTTCTTGCCCTCGAGGTGTGTTGAAAAAGATGATTTCTAAAGCTAAATCCTTGGGATATGAATATCAAATAAGACCGGAATTAGAGTGGTATTTTATTACCAAAGATTTAAAACCCGGAGATAAGGGAACCTACATGGACATGTTCCCAAAGGATAAATTCCAAGAACTACGTCGTCAGATTACTGATGATATGATGGTTATGAACATTGGGGTTAAAACAATACATCATGAAGTCGGTTTAGGACAACAAGAAGTTGAATTCGTAGAAGATAATGCATTACGACAAGCTGATAATGTACAGACGGCAAAATTAATAACCAAAGTTAGGGCCTTCTATAAAGATTTAATTAGTACTTATATGCCTAAACCTTTTGAGCATCTAGCTGGAAATGGATTACATATTCATCAATATCTTATGGAGAATGGGGAAAATGTATTTTCAGATAAAGTTAAAGGAATTAGTGATATTCTAAGATATTATATAGGAGGAATCCAACATCATATAAACGCAATTTCAGCGATTTTAAACCCCACTACAAACTCCTACAAACGATTAATACCTCATCATGAAGCACCTGTGTATGTATCTTGGGGAATTGGAAATAGAACAGCATTATTACGTGTCCCAGGTTATGAAAATTCGGCTCGGATTGAGTATAGAGCTGGTGATGCAATGATGAATATTTATTTAGGAAGTGCTGTACTGCTAGCAGCGGGTTTAGATGGAATAAAAAATAAAATTGAGCCGAATCCACCTACTTCTAAGAATGTAGATTTATTAACTAGTGATGAAAGAAAGGATCTGGCAATAAGTAAGCTTCCAATAAGTTTGGAAAATTCTTTAGAAGCATTTGAGAAAAGTGGTTTTATAAAAAAGACTTTAGGAAAAGAACTTATGAAAGTTTATTTGGATTTAAAATATAGTGAACTCCAAGAATTTGAATTAGCAAAATCAAATAAAAATGAAAAAGATTGGGAGTTAGATAAGTATCTTTTGTGGTAAATAAGCAATTTGAAGGAAATGTCTATTTAATATAATGAAACTCTTTTTAGGGGCAATTTTTTTATACTCTAATTTTTTATAATGTAATAATAATCCAATTAACCAAAAACTATTATTAAAGTTTAAAAAAAATCTAATATGGAGGGATAAAAATTTCAGAAATTATATTCATTATAGGGATACTTATTGGAGTTTTTTTGTTTATTATTACCATTTGGCTTCTTACTGGTTTTAAAACGGCAACTGAATATAACAGACTAATAATTTTTAGATTTGGAAGATATAAAAGAACAATTGGTCCCGGAATTATTTACGTTTTACCCCTAATAGAAAAATCGGTAATTGTTGATATACGAATAAAAACTTTAGATATTGCAAAACAAGATATAATAACTAAGGACAATATTCCTGTTACCGTGGATACAAGTGTATTTTATAGAGTTGTAAATCCTCAATATGCAACAACAAAGATTGAAAATTATATGAGAGCTGTGTTTAACTATACACAAGGAGCTTTAAGAGATGTTATCGGAGCAATGGAATTAGATGAGGTTCTAACACAAAGAGAAACGATTTCAAAGGAAATAAGAACTGTTGTTGATGAAGAAACTAGAGAGTGGGGTATAGAAATAACGCAAATCAAAATCCAACAGATTGAGTTACCAGAAAATATGAAAAGAGCAATGGCAGTACAAGCAGAGAAAGAGCGTGAGAAACGTGCTACTATTATCGCGTCTGAAGGAGAATATGAAGCTGCAAAAAATATTGCGAAAGCGGCAGAATTGTTAGCACAAAATCCAGCCGCTATACAGCTCAGATCCTTACAAACAATCCAGGATATCTCTCATGAGCCATCGCAGAAAATCGTTATCTTCATGCCGTCTGATATCGGAAACCTGCTTAAAAAGTTATAAACAATCGAACACCTATATGATACATAAAAAGGAAAATATAATTACAAATTTTTTTTATTCATTATTTTCTCATAATTACTTTCTAAAGGCGATAAATATGATAAGAACTGTAAATAATTTAATGGTTGGGTTTATAAGAGAATCACAAACTAGGACTCGGTATGAAATTTATGCTGATGTTGCGAGGAAAGAGAAATATCTTCTAATCTCGAATACTTTTAAAGAATTTGCTAATCAAACGAAAGAACGTGCAATTAGATTTTATAAATTTTTAGGAATGATGAAAAAAGATGAGCCTTTTGATGATTTAATTATAGAAACTAAGAATCCAACTTCTTATGGGACAACTATAGAAAATTTGAAAGCTTCTATAAATGAACAAGATGAAGTATGGGAAAATTTATATCCACAATTCGCTGATACTGCCAAAATGGAAGGATATGTAGAAATCGCAAATAAAATTAGGGAATTCGCTCAAAATGAGAGGAATTTATCTCAAAGATTAAAAATGTTTCTTAATTTAATTAGTAGCAATTCTTTTTCTAAAAAAAATGTGATTACTTTCTGGAAATGTCTGGCATGTGGATATGAAGTTGCTATAGAGGAACTATCTAATGATTTCAGTTGTCCTTCTTGTGGACATTTTAAGTCCTATTTTCAAAGAAAAACTCTGAACTTAGTATTAGATGAGAAATCAATAAAAAAGCAAGAAATTTCAGGTTGGGTATGTATGGAATGTGGATATGAGGTTAGTTTAGAAGAATTACCTGATGATTGGGAATGTGCTTCATGTGGACGTTCTAAAGCTTACTTTAAACGAAAATCTTTAAAACCAAAAAAGCACGAGATTGAAAGTATTTCAAAAGAAAAAGCACATTGGATCTGCTTAGAATGTGGGAATGAGGAAGAAATTGAACTACCTTCGGGGTGGAAATGCCCTAAATGTGGGTCTCCTAAGGATTAACAATTCCTAATAAAGCCTTTATTTTATAAATTTTAGTTGAATAATTTTAGCTGTTTTAAAACGTTCAGCCATTTTTACCATTTTTAAAGTTTTTTTTGCCCATCTTGGATTTAGTTCTATTCGGGCATACATCGTATACCAATCAATCACTTTGAGTCTATCAGACCACTTAGATATAGTTTTTATTGGATCTCCTATTCCTATATACCAAAATGGTGTCTTTAATCCAACCTTTTTAGCCCTTTTATGAGCTACTTTAATAGCTAAATTCGATATGCAATCAAAAATTACTTCACCATTGGGAAATCTTACTGCTAGAGCATTAAAAAGTGCCGAAATCTCTGATTCTTGAAAATAATATATAAAGCCTCCAGCTATAATAAAGATTCCTTTATCTGGAGAAAATTCTATATCATCAAACCAAGTGTAATCAAGAGCAGACTTCGAAATATATTTACATCTATCTGATTCCGGTATATATTTTCTCCTAAGCTCAATTGCATCAGGTAAATCTAAATCATACCATCTAATTTTGCCATTATCTACCCGGAAAAATGTTGTGTCAAGTCCTGCCCCAACATTAACAATTGTGGTTTCTGGAAATTTCTCTACAAATCTCATTAATGCATTATCAAAATTTCTCGCTCTAACCAAAAGTCCTATCCCACGCCATTCACCAAGATATTCTTCTATTTTTGTAAAGTCATAATCAATTTTTTTTATTATCTCTGAAGATTTTTCATCATTTAGTATTGCAGGATATAACTGGCTGTACTTTGCTCTTGCCCATAAAGGTCCTAACATAGTTTCTTGTATGGTTCCTTCAAAGGGAATATCATCTTGAGCCATAAAAGTGCTAATACATCAAAGGTAAAAAGGTTATTTAAAGAGACGCTTGAGATATAT
>JBHLLJ010000183.1:0-1865 GCA_048885705.1 Candidatus Hermodarchaeota archaeon
GAATCCTTTTTCATTATTAATAAAACCTGTTTCTGCAGATTGTAATCTAAGATGTAATTATTGCTTTTATATTGATCGCCTTAAAAAAGTCGAGAAAAAGCCTCGAATGTCAGAAAAAGTCTTAGAGACTATGATATCAAGTTATATGCAAACAAATCAAAACAATAGGTTTAGTTTTGGATGGCAGGGTGGAGAACCTACATTATTGGGATTGGAATTTTGGAAAAGAGTTATAAATCTCCAAAAAAAATATGCTCCTAAAGGAGCCATTATAAGTAATGGGCTTCAAACAAATGGAACCTTAATTACTGATGATTTAGCCAGATTTTTTGCTGAGTATAAGTTTCTTCTTGGTATCAGCCTTGATGGTCCTGCTTATCTTCATGACTATTATAGAAAAACAATTGGTCAGAAACCAACTCATAATTTAGTTATGCGTGGTATAGAACTTTTAAAAAAACATAATGTTGAGTTTAACATTCTAATTTTAGTCAATAATAAAAGTGTTAAAAAAGCTAGTGAAATATATCATTATTTGAAAGAAAAAGGGTTTAATTATCATCAATATATCCCTTGTGTAGAATTTGATAATCTTGGTAACCCCAAATCTTTTTCAATAAAGGGAGAAGAATGGGGCGATTTTCTTTGTGAAGTTTTTGATCTATGGGCTAAAGAAGATATAAATCAAATATCTATTCGACTTTTTGATTCAATCCTTGAATATTTAGTGAATGGAACGTATAATGTATGTTATATGGGAATAAATTGTTGCCAATACTTTGTTATTGAATATGATGGTAGTATTTATCCATGTGATTTTTTCGTGAGGGAAGATCTTTTATTAGGTAATATAACTGAAAATAAATGGGAAGATATCATAAATTCCTCTATTTATCTCAAATTTGGAAGAAGCAAATCCAATTGGTATGAAGAATGTAGAAGTTGTTCATTCATTAATTTATGTCATGGAGATTGCCAGAAATTTCGTATTAGAAGTACTCAAAACACTCAAATTCTGAGTGTTTTGTGTAAAGGTTGGAAAAAATTTTTTACACATGCTTTACCACGGTTAAAAATTATAGCAGAAAATGTAAAAAATGGGAATAAAATAGTTTCTCCCACCCAATTCAGAGCAAAAAAGATTCCTCGTAATTCTTTATGCCCTTGTGGGAGTGGAAAGAAGTATAAAAATTGTTGTATGTAGTTACTGAATGATTTTCATAATTTATTTCTTTAAAATAATGATAATAAAAGCCCTATAGTAGATTGCCGTCTATATAAGAATTTTCATATTCTTATTTGTAATAAAATCTGACCGGTTAATAAAGTCTTTAAAGTAAGAATACTTTTCTGCTTTATTAATTAAATGATTTGATACTAAAATGAGTAATATATTCACTGATCTTGGAATTGTCGGTATCACATACTTCTACGTTCTTTTAACAATTTTTATTCCACTAATATTATATAAAAAAGAAAAAATCTCTAAGTTTTCTGCAAGAAAAGCAGTTCATATGTTTGCTGGTTTAGCAATTCTAAGTTCGCCATTTTACTTTTGGTCATTATGGCCTACAATCATTGCTGGTACTTTGACTGTTTTTGTTTATTTTAGCTCAAAAGAATCAAAAGTGAAGCAATTAAAAGACTTATATGAAGCTATCTCTGAAGAACAAGAAAATAGTTTAAAGAGAGCTTTCCTTCAAGGTCCATTTTTTTATTGTCTTTCAATCACTTCTTTAGTTCTTATTTTTGGAATATTTGCTCCGCAACAATTTTATTTTCCAATCGCAGGAGTTTTAATAATGATAGTAGCTGATACTTTAGCTTCCGTTATCGGAAAGCGTTGGGGAAAGATAAGTCTTTCA
>JBHLLJ010000183.1:1965-5301 GCA_048885705.1 Candidatus Hermodarchaeota archaeon
AAAAATCCTTCGATGTAATAATAGTTGGTGCTGGTACTGGTGGTACTACTGCTGCTAGATTTGTTGCTAAGAAGGGTTTAGATGTATGTTTAATTGATAGAAAACAAAAAGCAAAAATTGGAGATAAAATATGCGGAGATGCTGTAGGAAATGAAATATTTGATATTTTAAAAATAAATCATCCAAAAAATAAAGAACTCTCATGTCATATTAAAGGAGCGAAATTATACTCACCAAATCTTAAGAAATGTATTTCTTTAATTGATCCAAAGCAGGCAGGCTATATTGTAAATAGATTAGAATTTGGACAAAGATTATTAAATGAGGCTCTCGATGCTGGTATAACTCAATTCCTAGATAATACAATAGCTTTAGATTTACTATATAAGAATGGAACGGTTAATGGAGTTCAAGTTAGGTTAAAAAATGGAAAAATAATTAATCTTAATGCAAAAATTGTAATTGATGCTAGTGGATTTTATTCTCCCTTAAGAAAGAAAACAAGAAGCAATTTAATTGAAAAAGAAATTCTCAAAGAAGATAGTATTTTATGTTATCGTGAAATAGTACAATTTCCTGCTAAAGACCAAAATGTTCAAGATCCTGAATATATAACAATTATTCTTGATCAAGAGAAAGCTCCGGGAGGATACATTTGGTATTTTCCAAAAAATGATTTTTCTATTAATATTGGAATTGGAACATTTATGAAGTATAAAGGTAAAGTAAAGGAATTTTATAAGAAAAACGTATATCACGAATATGTTAAAACTAATAAAGTTGATATTTTGTCATCTGGTGGTGGTGTTGTTCCTGTTAGAAGACCACTATGGTCTTGCGCTGAAAATGGATTTATGCTTGTTGGTGATTCGGCATGTCAAGTCAATCCTCTTCATGGTGGTGGGATAGATCCCTCTATGAGAGCTGGATTCCATGCAGCAAATTCAACAATTCATGCTATAGAGTTTGGTAATAACACGATAAATGAATTATGGGATTATAACCATAAAATAATGACAACTTTCGGGGCAGAATTCGCCTCATTAGATTTATTAAGAATTGTACTTCAAACTCTTTCAAATGATGATTTGAATTTTGGGCTAGAACGTGATTTATTAAGCGGTGAAGAGATTTTAGAAATTTCATCAACAGGTGGCTTAAATTTATCTTTTGTTGATATGGCAGTTAAAGCTTTTAAAGGAATTTCTCGCCCAAATTTATTATTAGATCTCAATTTTCTAAGAATTCAAATGAAAGAGATCTCAAAACTTTATAAGAATTTTCCTATTAGATTGGAACAATTTCCAGAATGGAAAGAAAAAGTCTGTCAAATCTATGGTAAAATTAATAAAATGATTATAAATAAGAAAAAAATCAAATAAACATAAAGATGTGAAATTAATGGTTGATATTGTTATTGATGAGTACATTGAAAGAAGTACATATGAATACATAATTAAAAAAATTAACAATGAGGGTGCCTTACATTTTTCTTTAATAGATCCAGATCCAATAAGACAAGGGCCAAGTAAAGCTGCAAAGATGGCAAAATATGCTGAAGATGCTGGAACTGATGGAATTTTAATTGGAGGTAGCACTGTGTTTGATCAAAATTTTGTTGATAAAACAATAAAAGCAATTAAAAGTAAGGTAAAAATTCCTATAATTATTTTTCCCGGGGGTATTAGCAATATATCTCAATATGCTGATGCCATTTTTTTCATGTCATTATTAAATTCATCTGATCCTTATTTTATTGTTGGCCAACAAGCACTTGCTTCTTATACAATCAAATCTTATAATTTAGAATATATTTCAATGGCTTATTTAATAATAGAACCTGGTGCAACAGCAGGTTGGATTGGAAAAGCAAACTTATTACCTAGAAATAAACCTAAGTTAACAGTTGCTTATGCTTTAGCTGCTGAAATGATGGGATTTAAACTTATTTATTTAGAGGCAGGCTCTGGAAGTGAAAAGATTCCAATCGAACATGTTAAAACATGTTCTTCAGTAATAAATATTCCGAAGATTATTGGAGGTGGTGTCGAGAATATAGAGGATGCCAGAGCCTTTGTCGAAGCAGGAGCTGATATTGTCGTAATGGGTACTTTCATAGAAAATAATGTACTAAAGGATAATGGAGACTCATTAAAAGTTATAATTGATGAGATTAAAAATACTGGTAAAACTCAGAAAAAGAATTATTCAATAAAATAAATTTGGAACTATCATGAAATTTAAAGATATTATCGAAATACTTCGTCCGATCAATGATATTATGGGAAGTTTAACAGTTATAATAGGTATTTTAAATACTAAAACAGGTATTGATCCAATTATCCTAATTGTAAATGTAATTTTAGGTGTTATAACATACTTCTTTATAGCGGGTTCAGGAATGGTTATAAACGATTATTATGATATAGACATCGATAAAATAAATCGTCCTGAAAGACCCATCCCTCGAGGGTCAATATCACTAAAACAAGCTAAGATTTTATGGATTGCAACTGCATTGATTGGGATCATAGTTGCGATACTTCATAGTGTTTTTTTTAATATTGGATATCTAAATATTATTTTGGCAATCTTTTTTGCCTTTATGGGATGGTTATATGCAGCGTGGGGTAAAAAAAGTGGATTTATTGGAAATATAATTGTTAGTGGATCTTTTTCAATTGGTCTTATTTATGGAGCTGTTTTAAACAATTCAAATGTACCTCCATATATATATTTCTTCTTTTTTACGTCATTTTTTCTTTTACTTTCTCGAGAAGTTATCAAAGGTTGTGAAGATATTGAAGGAGATAAAAATCAAGGAGTTAAAACATTAGCAATCCGAATTGGGATCAAAAAAGCAACAGTTTTTTCTATGATATTTGCCGTTCTAGCAATAATTTTCTTCATTTTACCATACTTCACTAATATCATAAATCGTATGTTGTTTTTGATTACTATGGTTTTTGGTTTAGCTGTAGTTTCATATGCCATAATATTAATGTTAAAGAGAAAATTAGAAAGAAAAGATTTTAAAAAAATTAGTCTAATGTTAAAAATATCAATGTTCTTAGGATTAATTGCTTTCATCTTTGCCAGCATTTAGCAATTCTAAAAGACCCTCAAAATCTTTGTTATCAATTAAATCTCTTAATTTTTGTTTAAATTTGCTATTAATATTATGATAAGGGAAAGTTTGAATTAATTTTTTTACCTGAGTTAAACCTAAATACTTTCTTGTATACTCTGCATCAGAATATTTGTAAGTTGTTAGGAATTCACTGTCCAATTTCTTCCTAAAAACTTCTAATGTAAAATTAAAGTAATCTTTTAATA
>JBHLLJ010000184.1:0-3425 GCA_048885705.1 Candidatus Hermodarchaeota archaeon
AAATGCCCCACCAAGATTGTGGCATAAACCTATCTTAGCATCAGGTACTTGTCGTCCTTCTGCGCGGCCCTGAAGTTGTTTTGTAATTTCGGTTAGCATCCTACAACCAGTAGAACCTATTGGATGGCCAAATGATTTTAATCCACCAGAAGGATTTACGGCAGTTTCTCCATCCCAATTGAAGGTTCCATTCTTTAATTCCTCGGCAGCCTGACCACGATCACAGAACTTTAAATCTTGACAGTTGATTAATTCTGTAATAGTAAAACAGTCATGAACTTCAGCAGCATCAATTTGTTTTCGAGGATCTGTGATTCCTGCTTCTTTGTAAGCATATTCTGCAGCCTTTACTGTTGCTGGGAAGCTTGTAAAATCTGCTCCAGGACCGTTTGGAGGGATATACCATGGAAAGTTTGTTCTACAAGATATCGCATTAGCTTTAACTAGAACATAATCGTCTGCATGAGCATAACTTTCAGCTAATTCTGGACTTGTCAAAAGAAGAGCAGCAGCACCATCACTCATAGCACAACAGTCAAAACGTCCAAGTGGATCAGCAATCATTGGTGCTTTCATAGCTTGATCAATTGTTATTCTGCTTCTAAAATGAGCTTTTGGGTGATCAGCACCATTATCATGATTTTTAACCGCAACCCTTGCTAAATCTTCTTTTGTCCATCCATATTCATGGAAGCATCTAGTTGCTGCCATAGAAAACATTGCTGGTGCAGATGGAGTTGGATATAAAGGATGTCCAAAAATTGTAAATCCTGGAAGTCCACTACCTCCCTCATCCATTAGTTTTTCTACTCCACAAGCAAGTACAATATCATAAGCTCCTGATGCAACTGCAAATGAAGCATTTCTAAAAGCATCCATTCCACTAGCGCAAAAATTTTCAACTCTAGTAGCGGGCTTTCCATCTAATCTTAAAATATCCTCAGTAACCGCACCAGATAGGCCAGTGAAGTAGTAAAACATACCTACCCATGTAGCATCAATGTCATCTTTTTTAATACCAGCATCTTTAAGTGCGCTCTGAACTGCTTCAAATAATAAATCAAATTGATTTTTATCCCAGCGTTCTCCATATTTAGTCATATCACAGCCAATTATAGCAACTTTATCTTTTATTCCTTTTCTTCCCATTTTTTATCAACCTCCTTTATGGTCTCCCCCTTTCGGGACGACATTTCCAATAATAATTCTTAAATTCAGCACCTTCATGTTCTTTTCTGAAGGTTAATTCTACTCTCATACCTATTTTTACATTTTCTTCTGGCTTTTCAATTTCTGTCATGTTTAGCAATACTCTACCTCCACCATCTAAATCAATTACGCATCGTGGTACAGGTATATCTAAATAAGTTCCACCAACTAAATGATCCAATGTGAATGTAAATAGCGTTCCCTTTAATGAAAGCTTTACTCGTTCAAGTTGATCATCTGCTCTACAGACATAACACGAGCGTAGCATATCAGGATATTGAATTGTTCCACAATTTTTACACTTAACTCCATACCATTTATATATTGATGCTGTATCTCGCCAGATTGTTACTGGTGAACTCTTTCTCTTATATCTATCCTTTTCAAGAATTTCTTTAAAGTCAATAAACTTATTATAGTTTTTAAGAGGTATCATAGATTTTTGATGAGCGAGAAAACCCATTCGAGTCTTTCCAAGGTTCCTAAGAGCATCTCTATCTTGAACCTGTAATAAAATTGCGTCTGCTCCATCACCAAATCCTGCCATAATCATTTTTGCTTCAGGTTTAGGTCTTCTTAAAGCACCTATTAAGAGAATAAATGGCATCGGAGTTCCTAAATCACCAAGCTGGAAAAATACACTGTTTTGAGCTACTCCACCAGCGAATTTCATTATTTTTGAGACTCTTCCATGTAATCGAGGATTATTGTAATAGTATGCTGCAGCACTAATATCTTCTGGTTTTAAATTATTTCTCTTTAGAACCTCAGCCATTACTTTGGTAATACTATCAAAATAGAATTTAGTATCCATTTTTACTTCAAAAGTGCGAATAAAACTATCTTTATCTGCTCTTTTCCAGGGCCCTGTAACATTGGCAGAAACTGAATAATAGTCATCAATTGATAAGGGTAGATTATCACCTTCTGCGATAAGTAAGGCAGCAGCACCATCAGCAAATCCATATTCCCACATTGTTGATGGTTCTGGAGCTCTTGTGTCAGCCGCAACAATAAGGATACTTTTAATATCCTTATTGGCTTTAATTGTGTCAACTGCTCTGGCTACTGCTGTTGTTCCAGCTTTTAGAGAATCCGTAAAATCAGCAGTAATTATATCTTCTCTCATATCTAAAATAGTAGCGATTAAAGAAGCAGAATCTTTTTCAGTATATACTTGAGTTGTTGATGCAAAAAATAATCCATCTACAGTTTTAGGGTCAAAACCACTCAAAGCATCTAGACCTGCCTCTACGGCCATTGTAAGACTATCTTCATCAGCCATCGCGACTGACTTAGTCCCAGGAACAATCGGGAACTCCCAAGCCTTCCCGATTAATTCTCTTGGCAATAGATATCGAGGCAAATAACATCCATATGATTTTATTCCAATCAATTTTTATTTTCTCCCCTTTTTAATTTTAAATAATCTTTTTAAAATTATTATATATATGATTTTGAATGTATCAAGCTAAATATATTTCCTCAAATTTGAAGAAAATTATCTTATTTTCTATTACTTTTTTGGGTAATGGACATACAAGTAATATTTATACGAAAAATCTTTTTCATAAAGAAAAATGAGAAATCATCATTCAGAAAAGATCTCTTCATAAATGTCCTTAATTGGGTTAAATATATCAAGATCTCCATCCCAGTTTTTTAAAATATTTTTATAAACTTGTTCTACTTTTGAAATTAATTGCCTCATATAGAATTCAATATTCATCGACTCTTTTTTCGAAAATAATACTCCTGTTATTAAATTGCTTGGAATAATATATACCATTTTTCCTTTTTTTTTTATCATAGAGATTTCTCTAGATCCTGGTTTCAAAATTTCTTTAAGCATAATATTTACAGAAGTTATAGCGCCTGTTATTAGATGTTGATCGAGGAAATCTGATTTTTGGATGTAAGATTTGTAAAATATGCATGCTCCATTTTTATTTATTAAAAATACTTCCTCAATTTTATCTCTCCATTCAAATTCAGAAAAAGTAGGAAATTTTAAGAAGAAAAAACCGAAAAAAACAATACCTAATAATTGCATTAAAGATCCAATTAACCTAAATTCTATTTGTAATAAATCCGATGAATAATCAGAAGTTAAAAATAATCCAATTAACAATAATGAAAAAGGAAAGATTGTTGTAATTAATTTTATGAATAATGTATTTCCAATCTTAACTTTTTTGATAAATTCCATAAAGAAC
>JBHLLJ010000184.1:3525-5267 GCA_048885705.1 Candidatus Hermodarchaeota archaeon
TTTTATTTCTAAAGATAAATAAAACTCCAAACTCTAAACAAATAATTGAAAAAATCCATTCAAAAATCATTACTATAAATCTAAATTCACCAGTAATGGGAAAATCTATAAAAATCATCAATATTACCTCCTATTGGTTTAATAAATCTCTTAATATTACATCAAAACTCTGAAATAATAACTTTTGATCTCCTTTTAAACTCTCCAAATTCAAGAGTATTTCTCGATAAAATCCTTCAAATTGTTGTTTTATCGAATCAAGGAGGTGTTCCAAACTTAATAGATCTTTTCTGATAATTAATGCATACGTAATATATGGAATTACAGAACTATAAGATAATAATATGACTGAATCCTTCTGTTTGATCTTGTTGATTTTTTCTTCTTTTGTGTCGGTTATTGTTGTAATTACACTCTCAATACCTAGAATTCCACCAGAATAAAGTTTAGCTTCGTCATGTTGAGAAAGCTCATTGAGAGAATCTCTTATTTCATTTTCAGGTTTCAATTTATCAATAAACTCATGATAATAAATATATTCTCCAGTTTTTTGATTGATGATAAATAATTTGAGCAAATTGTCTCTCCACTCAAATTCATAAAAAGGAGGAAATTCATAAACTGAAAAAGATATAATTATCATTCCTAATAAAAGAAATGCCACTCCAGTAAAGTACACAATCTCATTGATAATTGGAGGTAAGACTCCAATGCCTACTAAAATTGCAAAGCCCAAAGCAGGAAAACTCACTAGTGCCCCCAAAAGGAAAAAAATGAACTTCCGTTTGATTTTTCCGACTGACCTTTTTATCAATATTATTTGAAATCGTATTATATTTATTCCATTTAATACAACAAACGTGATACTAATAAGGAAAATAGGAGCTCGTGTTGAAGGTGTAAATATTAATACCAAAAGAGGGATAAAATTTAGAATTAATAAAAGCTTAACTATGTTAACATTGATTATTTGCGAGAAGTTCTTATTTATAATAAATAATGAAAATCCTATTGTTGATAAAAATGCTAATCCCCATCCAACCCGAGATAATACCTCATAGATTTGGGAACCTTCTAGAAGAAAATTACGTGATATTTGAATGAATAATGGTCCTGTTATTATAAATAAAATAAATGTTCCAAAAGCTAAAAGAACTCGGTTTAATTTTAACTTTACATCTCTTATTTTAAAATATTGATAATAAAAGTAGAATACCAGTTCGATACCGATAGAAACAGGAATTAAATAAAATAAAAACTGGAATTCTTTTAACTCTAATGATTGATACAGCATTTTTTATTTGACTTTTTCTAATTGACTGAAGGTTAATTTAATTAACTAATAAAAAAAATATTTAATATATTTTTATTAGCAATATGAAAAATTAAATCTAATTTACAATAATGACAATAAAAGTTATTTGGTTTGGTACTGCTTCTTACATGTTATCATTAAATGGGGTCAATATATTATTTGATCCCTTCTTTTCTCGAAATGAGGATGCAACTCCTAAATTAAAAACTCAAAAAGAAGATACTAAAGATATTTCTGGAATATTTATTTCACATGGTCATTACGATCATGCTTGTGATGCTGGGTGGTTTGCTGAAAATCTAAATGTTCCAATATATTGTTCTGAGACCGCAAAACAAAATATTATTAATTGGGCAGAAGGCAAAATTATCGAGAATCATGTTGAAAATCTTTCAGAACGAGCAAGAAACAATATTAAAGTCTGCAA
>JBHLLJ010000185.1:0-5187 GCA_048885705.1 Candidatus Hermodarchaeota archaeon
ATAATTCCCTTGGTTTTAACCCTTCACCAATTATTTCAAAAGCAAAATCAACAACATCATCAGGTTCCAATTTAAATCTTTTTTTGATAACATCTTTTGAATTTAATAAGTCTTCAATCAAACCTCTTGTAAGAGTTGAGAGAATATAACCGATCATAAAAGGATGCTTATCTGCTCTAATGGCATTGATTTTTACTGCATCTCCTAAAATTTTCACAAAGATATCTCTATAATTATTACTTAAGTTAAGATATTCTTTTTCAATCTCTGAAATTTTTGATTTAGGCTTGGATGCTATATCCGGTAGTTTTAATGCTATATCATGGAAAATTGAGGCGTAATTTGGATATTTTTTAGTAAACTCATAATAAGCATACCCTATAGCCATAATCTGTTTTAGTCCCGGATCTTCTTTATCTGTAAATTCTCTTGTATATTCAATTATTAGTTGATAAGCTTTACTCCCAATCGCAACATATAATTCATCCTTAGAAACAAAATATTTGTAGACCGTTCCTTTACTGAATTCTGACTCATTTGCAATTTCATCCATGGTAGTTTCTTCATAACCTTTTGATAGAAACTTTTTCTCTGCCACTTCTAGTATAATCTGCTTTCTTAATTGTGTTTCTCGTTCTTTTCTACTTAGTTTCTCTAATTTTTTATTATCCATATTAAATCAATCATCTTTTAATAATGACTGAGAGTCATTTTTTATACCAGGGGTTATTAATGAATTAGAAATCATTCTCATATTTAAACTTTTGGTTCAAAAAATGACTATGGGTCGAAAGGACTTTTTAGGCTGAAATTACTCCATAAGTAAATTTAAATACAATATAATTAGCTAGAATGAAAAGGGATTCATTCTAGCATAATTATACAAAATATAAATATTGGTTGAAGGGATTTTAACAAGCATGCATCTTAGAACTAGTAGGATTAGATTCATAAGACATTAGAGTTGATAAAGACGAATACAATTCTTGCAAACTAAATGGCTTTTTCTTAAAACTCATCGCTCCAGCTGCTAAAGCTTCATTTTTTATCGAACAATCTCCACTAATTAAAATTATTTTCATTTTTCTATTTATTTTTAATATTTCCTTTGTTGCTTCGATTCCATTCTTAAATGGCATATGATAATCCATAATAATTAAATCTGGTTTAATTTTAAATCTTAAGTATTTATCTACTGCTTCAATTCCATTTTTAGCATGGTCTATGACATTAAATCCTTTGAATTCCAAAAAATTTCTATATAATTTTAAAATAGAATCATCATCATCGACTATAAATATCCTATTCATATAATTTCACCATTTTTTTTAAAAAATTTATAAAAATTAAAAAAAAATTACACAATTTTAACTTCAGTTAATATTTCTTTCAAGCTTTCGGCTAAAGATCCCAACTTTTGTGTTGTTTGTGATATTTCTTCCATTGAAGCTGATTGTTGTTCGGTTGAGGCGCTTATGCCTTCCAATGAAGTAGATGTTGAATGTATATTCGCTAAAATCTCACTAATTTTACCACTACTATGATCAACAGCATTTTTAGATTCTACTGCTAATTTCCTTACTTCATCCGCTACAACAGCAAAACCACGCCCATGTTCTCCTGCTCTTCCTGCTTCTATGCTTGCATTTAATGCTAGTAAGTTCGTTTGATCAGAAATACTGGAAATAATATCCAATATTTCTTTAATATCATGAGAATAGTTCATAATTTTAGCACCATCATCTGCAACTTTCTTTGTTGAAACTGAAATTTCTTCAGAAGATGCATTAATTTCATTTGTATTAGCAGCTAATTCTGTGGCGATATTAGCAACATTTGTACTAACATCTGATGCTGTATTTAAGACTTTTTGTAAGGTTTTATTAATATTCAATATTCGAGTTTCTACGAGTGCTACTAAGGCTGTTACTAAAAAGATGAATTCTACAACCACTATCATCAGATTGTGATATCCTCCTACATTGGTAGGATCAAATAAATTGAAGAATAAATATTGGATAATTGCAATTGATCCAAAACACAAAAATGCATGAGTAGGTGTTCTTTTCTCTTTATAGACTTTTATTAGCAAGACTATTGCAATTATTTGAACACAGATTGTAAAGATTTCTAGACTAATAATAACGGGAGTTATCATAATCGCTGGACTTATTAAAGAATTCTGTTGAATTTTAGACTTTCTTGATTTATTTCGCATAAATGTTTGATAATACTCAAGAAAAGCTGCAGAAGCAATTAAAAAACAACTTACTGATGATATTAGATTAAATAATATATCCAATGCAATTAGAGAAAAAAATGCACTAAGTACAAAACCAATTTGTGCGGGAAGCCATTTAATTAACGCTTGTTTTTTAATGCTAACATATATATATGCTACAGAACCCATTATTGCTAGAACAAATATAAAATCTTCAGCGGACATTTTCTTTACCTTCTTATTTTTTTTTATTTTTATTTTTTTCTTGGTTTTAAACCCTCGGCTACCCATTCAAAGACAATATCAATTATCTCATCATTTTTAACGCCCATATTCTCATAGAGGGCCTCAGTACGTCTAAGATCGTAAATAAGACCTGATGTCAAACTTGCTAATGTAGCCATTATTAACATGGGAGATAGGTCGTCTCTAATAGATTTATTATCTATTGCTTTACTTATAGGATCAAATATTAATTTCTCATACCTTAGATTCTCATTATAAATTTCTTGTTCGTTTCTGTTCAAAGTCTCTCCATTAATTGATTTTTGATGTATATCTTCAAAAAAGTGTTTTGACCTTAGAAATAAATAATCGTCTGCAATACTAACGAGGTCAGGATGGTTCTTTGAGAATTCATATAATACATATCCAGTCGATAAAATTTGTTCTAGATCTGTCTTTCCTGTACGGTCTATTTTCTCACAAGTATTATTTATTTCTCTTATTGCAATCGTAGCTACGGCTAAGTATAGGTCATCTTTTGATTTAAAATAATTGTATAATGATCCTTTACTTAATTCTGCTTCTATAGCAATGTTTTTCATTGTTGTATTCTCAAATCCTAAATTTATGAATAATTTTTTTGCCGATTCAAGAATAACATTGCGTCTGGCTTCTTTTTCTCTTTTTTTTCGTTCTTTAGTGTTATCCTTACTCATAATTTTCAACTTGACCATGGGTAACTTTTTGACCAAGGGTCATTAATAATATTAGTGACATTTTTAGTATTTAAACTTTTGGTCAATAAGTGACCAATGGTCAAGAAGATATATTTCTAATTCTTCTCTAATCTTGTATCAATTTTCTTATATAAGAAGTCTTTTGGGGAAAATTTTTTAATAATCGATTTTTTTTAAGATTTTCCTTTAGTATCCAATTAATATCATTATCATCAACTTTAGCTAATTCTTCCATATAATTGAACCCAATTTCAGGAATTTCTTTAACAATTACACTTAAACTGTATCCAAAGCCCCTTTTCATAATTTTGAATGATTCAGAGATCCTTTCAATATGATCTGCTTTAGAAATTGTTTTAAATATCTGTTTATAAATATCTAAAGCTTTTTCAGCGAAATTCTTATCTCTCAATAGATCGGGTTCAGCTAATCCTGCCGCTAAAGCTCTTATCTCAAGCCAGTTTTGGATATTAATCCATACTTTAAGTTCTTCTAATATTTTATCTGGATTAGACTTAATCATCTGCCATAAAGCCATGGCAACGGCTTCTCTTACTCTCCATCTAGAATCACTAGCGAGAATCTTTAATTTTGCTAGTATTTCATCTTGAAGATTGTCATTACGAAAAATAAAAGAACCTAACCCTATAGTTCCACAAAATGTTAAAAATTCTTTTGGATTATTAGTTGGAGCATCTTGATCAGAAATTCTTATTAAATTATTTAATAACGACCATAAAAAATCATCAAACCTTTTTGGAAGCTCGATTATAACGTTTCCAAAAGCGAATGCCATTTCTAGATTTGCTCTTCGTCCAGGAAGGTTACTGTGGTTAATAATGTATTCAAATATCTGTTCTTGATCTTTGATCTTTAAAGAATTCTGGAAAATGAGTCGAAAATCTTGTTCATGTTCTTGTGTTTTTCTCAAAATTATCAAAATCCTTGTTGTCCAAATTAAAATTTAATTTTTTAAGTCTATTAATAATAGAATTATTACGATAATTAGAATCATTATATAACAAACTATAGCACTCAAAAGTAAATTAAAAAAGAAAAATTAATAAAAAACAGTTTAAGGTAAAGTTACTTTCCCACTATTTTCATCGAGGTTAAGAATTCCCTTTACAGCTAGTTGTTTTATGGTTCTAACTGCCATTATTGGTGGAATATCAAGAAGTTTTTTAAGATCATCCAATTTAGCTTCTCCTTTATCCATAATAGTAGCGATTATGTCAACTTCATGTATCTCTTCGTCCGAATTCTCGATTAAAAAGGATGTAAAGAAATTCTGCTGCCTCATTTGGTCGATTTTGGATTCTAATTCATCCATCTTTTTCTGATAAGTATTTTTTAACTCTACTTCACGGTTTTCATTATCAACTGTCTTTTGATCTAATGTTGTTTTTTCCTCCTCTTTCGCTGCAATTTTTTCGTTTACTGTACTAAGCTTTTCCTCAAGTTGAGTAAGTTCAAATGCCGGCTTTTTTAAATCATTAACACTGGTCTCCAAAGTATTTGTTAATTCGGCAATTTTTGAATTTAATTCGTCCTTTTTTGCTTTTAATCCTTCGATTGTTTTATTTAATTCTTCCGATTTTGTCCTTAATTCTGTTAATTCTGAATTTTGAGCAGATAATTTTTCTTTAATACTTTCTTCTTCTTTTTGTTCAGCTTGCATAAAACGCCATGCTTCTCTTAATTGAGAAAGGACTTCTTCGTTATTTTTTTGCAAAACCTGCCAATAAGTATCATAAGCTGTTTCAAATTGCTCAATTAGAGCTAAAATATCTTTAGATCCCATTAGAAATCAACCTCCTTTTTTAATGTTACTGTTCCTGCTGCCTCATTATATTCAATTGGCCCATTTTTTTGAACTATTTTTTGGAGGATATTTTTTGCTACATCCTCCCTTAAACCCATAGCTTGGGCAATTCCTTTTAATTCAAGAGTAGTATTTGGTTGTAATGATTGTATAAGTTTTAATTGAGCAGACTGGATATA
>JBHLLJ010000186.1:0-5180 GCA_048885705.1 Candidatus Hermodarchaeota archaeon
TTCTCAAGATTTCTTTCTAAAACAGGCGATACTTTTTCTAAACCAATTCTCAACGTAGGTATCCCATTTTCTGGAAGAATTCCTTTAACTAATTGTTCTGTTGTTGAAACTGCCTCATATAACATCCTAACTGGTATTACTCTATCTTCTAAATTAATAGATTTTCCCATTCTTTTTCACATTCTTTTCTGATTAAAATATAATAATCTATGATATCATTTCAATAAAAGCTTCTATTCTAGTCTGTAGCCTTGTTGTATCTGCTTGATAAAATTCTCTGTCGATATTTAAAATCGGTATATCTAATTCCTTTAATTCATGTATTAACAGCATATTATCACAACCTGATAAGTCACAATTATTAATTCTCTGCAATATTATACCATCAATTTTTGCTCTTTTGATCTCATTTTTTATAAATTCTAATCTCCTAATATGATCATCCATCATCCTCGGACATGATATTCTGTAATAAAGTCTTTCTGCAATACTATCTAAAAGATTTTCATCACTTTTGATTACTACGTCATCCAAAAAATTCCGGGTTCCAAAACATAAGAAATCTGATACTATGATTGCGCCAGATTTCTCTATAAGTTCGGTGAAAGTAATATCATCAATTTCGCTCCCAATTACCATTACTCTTTTTGCGTCAGTTTTTATTCCATCATTTTCTTTTAAGAGATTTAAAATTCTATTTAATTCATTATTAGCAAGCTCTTTTGGAACTGAAGCGTTTGCTATCGAAAGTTTTAAAGCTTCAGTTCCATTTAATTTAGGAACGTCTAAAATCTGTAATTCGTGAATATTTCTTAATAATCCCCGATTCTTATTGTGAAGTTCTATAGATAACCGAAGTTCTTCTTCTGTAATTGACTTTTTGATGAAATTGTTCTCAAGATTTTCTCTAAAGTCTTTAATCTCTTTTTTATACCATTCAAAACCTTCATCTGTTATAACATGGGGCATAGAAATATAAAATCTTGGAACATGTTTCGTAAAACCCTCTCTTTTATAAACTTTTAAATCAAACAATTCAAGCATTCGTCGAGAATGGTCACATGAATTACAAATGAGAAGACCATCTAAAAAATCATAAATACCTCTTAATGCCATATCTAAGGTTGCTCTAACAAAAGAACATGTAAATCTTACCATATAGATATCGGCTAAATCTGTATATTCATGTCCTGTTGCTCTAATTCTAAAGGGTAATAAATCCGCAGCATATAATAACTCCTCTGGAATATATGTGCAATAATGACCTATAATTTTTTTATTGGTATTTTGCCATTCTGTTAAATACGGATTTATTATAGTGTGTGAAATCTTTAAAAAAGGATCTTGCTCTAAATTCATTTCAAAACCTCATTTATCATTTATATAAATGTGATGTTTGCCTATCATTATGCATCTTACCCATTTTAAAGTGCTAATATATGAGCCTTTGATCCTTATTTTTCCGGGGATTATATATTTCAATAATTTAAGCAATCCAAAAAGATTGTTTTTGGATCTTACAATGGCACTGAATATTGGGAGTATTTTATCTTCTTTAACGGCTATGATAACTTTAGATACAGGATTTTTAGCTCTTTCAACATAACAATCAAAATTTTCTCTCTCTGTAGTTAGAATAAAAGTTAAATATTCATCTAAAGCTTTGAAATATATTTCAATCTCTTGACCATTTCGTTTACCAATTGCTTTAAAAACCTCATTAGAACCAAATAAATCAATAAGCATTTTGGCTAATCTACCAATAGTAAGAACTTTTGTTTCTTTTATTAGATTTTTCGCCTTAGTGGCTCTATCCAACGCCTCGACTTTTTCTATCTGATTGATAAAGAACACCAAATACAGATTTTTCAATTACTATAACTTGAACTATTAATATATTTAAAGATTATTTTAATAACTAATGATAATCCTTTAAAAAAATTGAAAGGGGTTTAATCCTTCTTTTTTATCTCAAAATTCACATCTTCAAATTTATTATGAATAGTACGGTAAATTTTGAATTTCCCATCATCTACCGCATTTTTAACTATTTCTTTAATAGCTTCTTCATTAATAAAACTCTCTGATACGAGTTTTTCTATCTTTGAATATATTAATTCCTTGATCTTATAGGTAAATCTATTTTTCTTTTTCTCATTAATAGCTTCTGATAATTCAAGATGCTCTTTATGATCCCATATGTTTTGGATAAGTTCGTCTATTCCCTCCCCAGAAATTGCATCGGTCATAGAAACCGGAGGTCTCCATCCACTTTGAAACACAGTATCATCAAGCATCATTTCAATTTGCACAGCAATGTCTTCTCCACCTAAATCTTTTTTATTGATATTGTACATATCACCAATCTCAATTATCCCGGCTTTTTGCATTTGAATAGCATCACCATAACCCGGAACTAAAACAATAACAACAGTATAAGCAAGATTGTAAATGTCAAATTCAGCTTGTCCTACTCCAACAGTTTCGATTATTATGACGTCCATACCAAAAGCTTCATAAAGCAAGCTTATATCAAAAACAGCTCGAGAAATTCCACCTTTATACCCTCGTGATGCCAAACTTCGCATGAATACATTTGGGTGTAATGATATATTGGTCATTCTCACTCTATCACCCAAAAAAGCTCCACCTGAGAAAGGGGAAGTAGGATCAACACAAATAATTCCAACTGATTTTCCGTCATTAAGCATTTTCTGTGTTATCATGCCAGTTAGTGTACTCTTTCCAACTCCAGGAGATCCTGTTATCCCAATAATATAAGAATCTTTTGTTACTCCCTCAAAATGCTTGAAGACTTCATGTGCATGTTCTGGTTCGTTTTCAATAAGAGTAATTAATTTCGCTAAAGCTATTTTATCCTTATTTTTAAAATTAGTAATTAAGTCGTTTAAATTATAGTCTTTCTTCAAAGAACACATCCTCAATACGAAAATAGCAGAAAAGTAATAATTTAAATAGAAAAATATTTTATGGTTTTTTTATTTTTTTGAAATACTATTAACAATTTTCTATATAACAAATAAGATCTAAATTTATATTTTAATCATCAGATTGAATGATATTTTATTTAAGAAAGGATTAATTCTAAATGACATTTAGAAAGTTTAATAATATAAAAAGAGAATAAGAGAATTATGACAATTTTATTAAATCCAAAGCAACATACCCGATATTATCCGGATACAAGATCAAAAGAAATTATGCTCAAAACTATAGAATTTTTTGAAAATAAAGGAAAATTAAAGATAAAGGAAGATGATCACAATAGAGTATGGTATTCTGATTTTCTTGAATTTCAGAAAAATAATAAGATTTTTGCTAACCTACTAACTCCTTCTCAATATGGAGAGGATGAGAATTTTAGATGGGATACTTGGAGGATTTGTGAATTTAATGAAATTCTTGCTTTCTATGGTTTAAGTTATTGGTACACGTGGCAAGTGACTATTTTGGGGCTCGGTCCTATTTGGATGAGTAAAAATGAAAAAGCAAAGGAGAAAGCAGCTAATTTATTAAGAAATGGGTCAATATTTGCTTTCGGATTATCTGAACAAGTTCATGGAGCAGATATTTACGGGACTGAAATGGCTTTAACTCCTCAAGAGGATGGTTCATATAGAGCAAATGGAGAAAAATATTATATTGGGAATGGCAATGAAGCAGAAATGGTTTCAAACTTTGGTAAATTTGCTGATAAGAATGGTAATATCCCGCCATATGACATGAAAAATAAGGAACAATATGTTTTTTTTGCAGCAAATTATAAAAACAAAAACTATGAATTGATAAAAAATGTCTGCGATAGTCAGAATTATGTCGCAAATTTTGCTCTCCACGATTATCCCATAACTGAGGAAGATATCCTTTCTAAGGGAGAAGATGCTTGGAATGCAGCTCTTAATACTGTAAACGTGGGCAAATATAATTTAGGATGGGCTTCAATAGGAATTTGTACCCATGCATTTTATGAAGCAATTAATCATGCAGCTAATCGAAGACTCTATAATATGTATGTAACAGATTTTCAACATGTGAAACAGAGTTTTGTTGATGCTTACACCCGTTTAATAGCAATGAAGTTATTTGGGTTAAGAACAGCAGATTATATGAGAGTAGCATCTAATATGGACCGTCGATATTTACTTTATGCGCCAGTAATGAAAATGAAAACAACTACTCAAGGAGAGGAAGTTATAAATCTTCTATGGGATGTAATCGCTGCGAAAGGGTTTGAAAAAGATATGTATTTTGAAAATGCAGCAAGAGATATTCGGGCATTACCTAAACTTGAGGGCACCGTTCATGTAAATATTGCTTTAATTTTGAAGTTCATGTTAAATTTCTTTATGAACCATAAGAAATATGAAGATATTCCGAAACAAGATCAAGCCAAAGATGATATGTTTCTTTTTAATCAAGGACCAACTCGTGGGTTAGGAAGAGTTCGTCTGCATGATTGGAAACCAGCGTTTGAGCAACAGGATTTACCCAATGTCAAAATATTTTTAGAGCAAATTAAAACTTTCAATTTAATGGGGCTTAAAGCCATGCCTAGCCCTCAACAACAAAAAGATATGGATTTTATGCTTTCAGGGATCGGTGAAATCTTTTCTCTTATTGTATACGCTCATTTAATCATTGAAAACGCGAGAATCTACGACATTGATGAAGATACTTTAGACCAAATATTTGATTTTCTAGTAAGAGACTTTTCTAAATATGCACTTAACTTATATCATAAATCTAGTACTACTCCTGAGCAGATGGAATGGTGTTTGAAGATGATTAAAAAACCCAATGTTGATCCAGAGCGGTTTGGAAAAGTATGGAATATTGTTCATTCATTAAAGGATGCATATGAAATGAACAAATAAAAAAATTTAATCTTTTTTTTATTTTAAAATCATCTAATTATTAAATCTTCAAAATAAAGCATATTATCTTAAGATAACTTTCTAGAAAACAATTAGATTTTAAAAAATAAAATAAAATGAAAAAATTATTTCTTTACATTGTCACGAATGAATTTCACTATATCCGAAGTCATTGACCCTGGACCATATACATTAGCAACTCCCATCTCTTTAAGTTTAGTAAAATCCTTCGCAGGAACTACTCCACCAACGAGTATCATTATGTTATCAAGTACTCCACGTTCT
>JBHLLJ010000187.1:0-5148 GCA_048885705.1 Candidatus Hermodarchaeota archaeon
TTGTTATTATTATAAGCTTTAATTGTTAAAGCATCAGTAAAGTATTCGTTTAACAAGATAATTTCTTCGATAACACCTATTAAAAAGCCCTCATTTGATTTTGTATATACAAATAATCCTTTTTGAATAAAAATGTGGTCTTGTCTTTTATTTATAACAAAAGGGAATTTAGATACATTAGGTAATTGTAAATAATTAAAAACAGTTCCTACTTTAATAGCCATTTTCTCATATTGGCATTATTTAATCGATTAAAATTATGATTTGAACTAATTAAAGAAAAATAGAATATAAAAAAACTGAAAGAGCATAAAATTTCTAATTTTATCAAAAAAAAGGGATTTATTAAATATCTAATAGCAACCAATTAATCCTTCTTCTTTTCTAATCCTCCTATTAATCGTAAGATAAGATAATAGCCATTCTTCCAGAAATAGATCATAAATAAGATCACCCCGACTAGGAGAAAGAGCCCAATTCCAATAAATAAAATTCGGGGCCCCGTACTTCCTAATAGAGTTAAAATAGTAGATGGATCTCCTGAGCCACCGGTAAAAATATCTAAAATAATTGCAATAATCACTCCACCAATAATAGCAATTAAACTGATTAATAATCCCCAGGCTGCAACTTTAACATCTATGCGATTTTTATATTTTTCCTCAAGTTCTCTTTTTTTATAAATAAAATGAATCAACGACCGTGAAGTCTTTTTAAATAAACCAAAAAAGAAGACTAATAAAAAGAATAAACCTGCTAAAAGTCCAGCAACGATAGCTATTTGATATCCCCAATTTAGAGCTAAAAATGCATCCCATTTTCCCGTTGTGCCAATGAAAATATCCGCAAAAGTCCACACAACACCACCTAAAGTAACTAGGCTGGCAATAACGATTATTATAAAAAAGATTAAAGAAATAATTCTTTGGCTTTTCCTATATTCTTTTGTCACACTTGAAGATTCATATCCCATTATATTCACTTTTTTCTTTTTCTTCTCTACAAGTAATGTTAATTATAGAAAAAATAACATTTTATATATATAAAATTGATTATTATGTAATAATTTCTTTCCTTAAGCTAAATCTTTATTTTGACTTATCTGATCGAATTTTTTATACATATTTCTACTATTTATCAATTCATATATATCATAAGAGAATCTATATAATTTTTCGTATAATTTATAATGCTTATCATTAGGTAACCACTTTTTATCAATTTTACATAAATTCTCAGCTGCCTTTGCTATATCTGGAAATATACCCGCTCCTGAAGCAGCCAATATCGCAGCACCTAATGAAGTTGATTCTTCAATAACATTTCTAACACATGTAATTCCTAAAACGTCAGCATAAATCTGATTCCAAAAATCAGAACGAGAACCTCCTCCTGTCAGCATTAATTCTTTTGGTTCAATACCTATTTCTTTAAAAATTTCAATATTTTTCCGTATTTCATAAGCTACACCTTCAAGAACAGCCCTATAGAGATCTTTACGTTCATGACCTAAAGATAATCCAAAGATAATCCCTTTTGCATGTGGATTCCAATGGGGTGCTCCAGAACCAACAAAGTGAGGGATTAAAAGCAAGCCTTTAGCTCCAATAGAAGATTTTTTTGCCTCATTAATAATTAAATCATAAGGATCTTGACCTTCTTGTGCCATTTCGCATTCTACATGTCCTAATTGATCTCTAAACCATCTTAAAATTGCTCCAGTTGTAAAAATACTTGCTTCTTGTACCCATGTACCTGGAACTGCGTGACAACTACATAAAACTCGTTTTAAAGGATCGAATTTTGGCTCTTTTAAGTATGCTAAAATGAAACTTCCCGTCCCTGTTGTGCATTTTATCTCACCTGGTGATACCACACCTACACCTAATGCTGCTGATTGTTGATCTCCGGCACCTGTTATAACTAAAGTTTTTTTATCGAAGAGGGTTTCATCTGTTTCAATTTCTCCAATATCAACACCACTCTCTAATGTATCTGGCATTTTTTCTAAATCTATTTCCAAATTAGATGCTATTTCATCTGAATATTTTAATTTATTTATATCAAATAACATTGTCCGAGAAGCATTTGAAAAATCGGTATAGAATTTACCTGTTAATTTATGGATAATAAAATCTGAAACCAACAAGAATTTGTGAGTTTTGTTATAAATTTCTGGTTTCTCATCTTTAAACCATAGAATTTTTGTTGCGGAGAAATAAGGATCTATAGTCAATCCTGTCATTTGATAAATTTTATTAATACCGATTTTAGTTTTAATATAATCTACCTGATCTATTGTCCTCCTATCTTGCCACACTAATGCATTATGAAGTGGTTTTCCATCTTTATCAACCGGAACAATTGTTTCTCTTTGATTTGTTACAGAAAGACTCACAATATCTGTTTTATCAATACCACTCTTTTTTATTGCGTTTTCTATAGTTATTTTAATAGATTTCCACCAAATATTAGCATCTTGCTCAACAAATGATGGAGAAGGATAAAAACTTTGCCATTCTTGATAATCACTGGCAATTATCGTACCTGCTAAATCAAAAATAAAAGTTCTGCATCCTGTAGTTCCTAAATCTAGCGCTGCTACAAACATAATTAACTTAAATTATTTTGTTTTTAAAATTAATAATATGATATAGATTGAACTATTTTATAAAACCCTTTTTACAGAATTTAATATAGTGGTATTTTTTATCTTATTTTTTCATACTTACATTTCGGACATACTAATTTGCCAAATCCTATCCCATAATCTTTTATTTCTGTTAACATTCCATTACAAATAGGACATTTTGCTTCAAATATAGGAAACCATTGTCCATTAATATTCGGCATTTGTTTAAGCATCTTATTAAATTTCAATCTTTCTAAATCTTTTTTATTTATTTGCAGTAATTGTTGTTCTTCAGCAATAGATTTTCCCTTTGGCGCTAGAACCATCATAAATTTCATTTTATTGGGATTGTTTAATAACGATAAAATTCTTAATATTGCCTCTTTTTTATATTCTTTAAACAATTTCACCAATTCTGGAGGCGCTAGAGCCACTAAAATTGCTCTCTCTTCTACTTTTTGAATAAGTAATTGATAAATTCGTCTATCAGTATCCATCCCCCATAAAAAATTCCATAGCTTTATATCGTAGTCCTCAGCGTTAGGCCCAACTATTCTTTTAATGCTTTCATACCATGAGTAATGTTCGAATTTATATAGATTTGAGAGTATATCATCAAAAAATTCTGGCTCAATTACTGGAAATTTCTTAAATATATTTTTTAAGGAGTATAGTTTCACTTCTGATAATACTTTTGAATTTAGTGAATCCCATGGGGTTAAAGTATAGATTTTGAAAAAATTACTCATATAATATCAATAGCCTCTATGTTTAAATACTATTTTTATATTTTAAATTAATAATTTTTAAAAGTAGTTTTCAATATATAATCTCTGATGACCTCGATTTGGGATACAAAAGCTGATGCAATTCAAAAAGATGATAATCTAAGAGACGTATCTCCTTTATCTGAAAAAATTAGAATAGATGAAAATGGATTTACTCATTATGTATTCACTAAGCTCATGTTTAATAATCCTTGGTATAAAATACCTAATGATGACTTAAAGCTATTTGAAAAATATTTAGATGGAGGATCAAGAAGTTATCCTTCTGATGGGAAAATACCATGCGATATTGTTGCAAGTGAGGCTAGAAAAGTGTTAAACCATATCCATTCTTGTTCTGAAGATTCGAATAATCCTTACTGTGAAAGTGCTAAAAAGGCCTTAAAAAGCGGTAAAAAAGCGATGGTTCGCGGTACTTTAAAGCTATACTTAGGTAAATACACTACAAGAGACTGGAGAAGGAAACGTTTTACTGATGATATAGATTTCTGGTGCTTTGAGGTAGGGGTTCTGGACCATGCCTTAAAAGAATGCGGTTGGATTAAGAATAAAGAGACGGGTGAATTTGAAAAACAAGTGCAATGGACGAATCCTAATACTGGTGAAGTAAGATATGAAGCACTCTGTGCTGCTAATAATTTAAACCAATTACTTGATTTTGGCGCAGGAAGTTATCTTGAAGGAACAAGGCTGAAAGAGATATTTAATAAAAAAATAAAAAGAGGTCATGATGTTGATCTTAGTGATATCATGAATGTAGCTGTGCATAATGAGGATCTTTTAGATGGAACAAATGAAGAATGGAATGATACTTGGGAATCTTTTGAAGCAGCAACTAATACAAGGAACTCCAGAATTACTTCAAATCTAATTAGTTTATGTAGATATTCATTAGGTACTGCTGATTACTTGGAAAGGGTTAGTAAGGTAATCAATAAATATCATGAGAGAATCCTTAATATAGAAGAGTATTCTGATGAAAGAATAGAAAAGATATGTAAAATTTCAATTCATTGGATGAAGTATCTAAAAGAAAATGGTTCAAATAATACGAGAAATATGATACATAACTTTTTAATTGAGCAGGTTAAGGAAAAGCAAAACCATGCAAATAATCTTAGGATTTTTGTTGATAAAATTTTAAAATTACTAAATTCTAAATATGAATACCTCAAGATAATATTTGAAATTGATAGTTAATTGAAAAAGAACTCGTTGAATTTACAAAAATTAAATTTTATTTTAAAAAAGCGGGCTATGAGGGATTTGTCCAGAATTCCCGAAACGAGAATCCCTTCGAACCCCCGACCGTCAGGTTAAGAGCCTGCTGCGCTACCTGCCTGCGCCAATAGCCCATAATTTAGTATATATAAAATATTCCTAACTAGCGCAGACGGAGGGATTCGAACCCCCGAGCGCTCACGCGCACCGGCTAACTTGTTGAAATGCTAGACATCTCAAGGCCGGCGTCTTACCAGCTAGGCTACGTCTGCACAATTAGAATTTTTATAATTTATATATCTATTTTCCTTTGATGCTATAATTAGTTTATAATCAAGAAAATAAATTTTTTATTATTTTAGATTTGCTATTTTTAAGCTCTACCTCAACATTAAGTAAAATATAAATTTCATGCTACATTTACACTTAGAAGAGATGGTGAAGATATGAGTGGGGCAAAGGATTTTCGTTATTTAATACCAGAAAGTTTATTTAAAGAGATTACCC
>JBHLLJ010000188.1:0-5090 GCA_048885705.1 Candidatus Hermodarchaeota archaeon
TAATTCCAGCCGGTCTTGGTATCGTTGGAATAGTTATCCGCACAATTTTAGAAGACCGAATGCTCCATAATGAACTTGAAGGATACCAAGAATATGCTCAAAAAACCAAAAGGAAACTAATTCCATGGATTTGGTAAAAAAATAGAAAAATATCTATTCGGGACCTTCAATAATGGCAGAAGATCCAAGACCATTCTGGGAAATGGTTAATTGCATTCATTGTGGAAAACTAAACAAACAATATTACTTGTATTGTATGCATTGTGGGAAGAAGACCAGAAAGAGATTTGATTGTAGCCTTCTTGCTATAAAAACTAAATATTATTTTATTGAGGAAAAATTATGGAAAACAAAAATTTTTTTACTCAATGGAGAGCTTTGTTAATAAAAGTATAGTGAAGATGAAATAATATGGCTCAATCTGAAGATATTAAACATTTCAGCTGCCCTAAATGTGGGAATACAGGTACTATTTTTTTTATAAAAGCCGTTGGAAAAAAAATCCAAATAAAACAAAAATGCCCACAACATGGAGATAGAAGCTTTAGTATTCCTTTAATGGAAAAAAATCTTTTTATTCCTCATTTTCGCGATGGTGTTTTTCGATGCCCTAATTGCGGAAAAGAAACTACCGTAGAAAGTGCGAAACCATCAGGTCCTTGGATGTTAGTAAAATGTGTTTGTCCGACTCATGGAAAAAATATACCCCCTCAAAGAATCTGGAGTACAATCTACATAGATATTTCAACAAAAGAAGTTCCAGCACCACAAGCAGTTCAACCACCACCAGCTATTATTGACGAGAAGAAGTTTTGTCCAAATTGTGGGACAATTTTAAAGGAAGAGGGAAAATTCTGCGATGCCTGTGGAACCAAACTCGATTAAATAATTCTTTTTTTGTAAGAATAACTTTAATCATATTTTAACTTGAAATCGCTTCTTGTAAAGTTTTTTTATTTCCCCTATTTTTTATTGTTTGAAGTTTTTACATCCTAGTCGCTACTAATATCTTTTAGCAGGCTAATTTAATCAAATTATAAAATTTAGCGAGGAGAAAAGCATTTATAGTTGATGCATGTATAATATCACCATTATTGATCATTTTATGCACATCTTCGATGGAGAATTCATTTACTGAAATTATTTCATTTGGATCGATTGGTTTTGAGTTAGTTTTTTTCACAATAGCAAAATAAAGGTAATTCCAAGCAATGTTGAGGAAGGATATTTTTACTTTTCCTAAAAAAGTAATATTTTCTACTTTATACCCGGTTTCTTCTTCAGTTTCTCTTATTGCGGCGTTCTTGGGATCCTCATCTTTCTCGATTAAGCCACCAACAGTAGTTTTCGTTTTTTTCTGCCATGGATAAGGGAATGCATCGACTAGAATAATTTTGTCATTACTTGTTTGGCACATAATTGTAACAAAATCTCTTCCTTCAATAACAATATGCTCTATTTGCTGACCATCAGGTCTTAATACTAAATCATTTCTGAGGCCGATAAAGCGATTTCGAAAAATAGCTCTTTCTTGTAATTGCTTCCACATATAATTTTTTTGATTCAAGTTAGGTTCACTGTATTAAGTTAATTTAATTGGATGATATAAAATTAGAAATCACACTATTCTCTTATTATTTTCTATGAAAAGGATTCTGTAAGACCAAAATTATTTTTATAGTTAAACCCAGAGCTAATACCCCCAGAATAGGTTTATTGGACGCGAAAGTCTATTTTAAATATTTTTCCCACCATAAATTTTATAATAGAGGAACATGAACTTTTTGGAAATGAAAATTTTAAATAAAAATTCTTTTTTGATGCAATTATAGATAAAAAATTCAAAAAGTAACTTCGATGCTATAAAATTGTTTTTTATTTCATTCTAAAAATATATGAATAATTGAAAGAAGGGATAATAGATCTTGTCAGATGGAGATAATGATAATTTTACTGAAATATTGATAAAGTTTACGTGTCCTACCTGTAAGGCTGCTAGAGAACTGAAAATCTCGACATCAATAATTAGTAAAGCGAAGGGATTATCAACAATATCGATACAAAAAGATCAGATATGTGAGCATCATTTCCAGGCATTTGTTGATAAAAATTTTAAGGTACGAGGATATCAGAAAGTAGATTTTGAAATTAACCTTAAAAAAAAAATTCCAAAGGGAAAATATGATCTGAAAATAATTATTATTGGAGATTACAAAGTAGGTAAAACAGCCGTTACGAAACAATTTTTAGAAAATTCTTTTGATGAGACGTATATACCAACTCTTCACCTAAAAGTTTTAAAAAAGGATATCAAAATTGATGAAGCGGATATATCACTAGTTATTTGGGATATAGGAGGACAAGCTTTTCATATGTCTCCCTATAGAGATCAATTTTATCAAGGTGCTCAATTAGCATTGGTATTAGTCGATAGAACGAGAAAAAAAACATTGGAACATGTTGAATTATGGATTAAGGATACTTTAAAATCTATACCAGACCACATTCCAATCATTTTATTAGGAAATAAGTCTGATTTAACTGAAGAGATAATAGTAAGCGAGCAAGATATTAAATCTGAAGCTGATAGGCTGGATGTGGATTATCTTCTTACTTCAGCAAAAACAGGAGAAAATATAGATAACGCATTTTATAACCTAACCCAATTATATTTTGCATCTCTAACTTAATTCCAATAGAAAAGCTATTTTTATCATCTTTTAATACAAAATCCGATAATCTCAATACGAGACCTAAGACACCCATAAGAGATCCGAGTGCAACTAAATATTCGATTACTTTTTGTATCATTTCGTTAGAATCGAACAATAAGATAATGATACATGCATCTCTGAATATTTAAGGAAAAATTTTAAAATATTGATCTAGTTTAATTCTTTCGCTGGGCTTTCTTTATTCTCTAGTGCCCATAAGTTTAGAGGATCACTTTGAACTAGTTAAATAGATTAAGATTTTTCATTAAATTTAAAATAATATTGCCGTTGATTAAGATTAATAAGTGACTATTGTTTCCACCCCGTAATCTACTAAATAATAATATACATTTATCCATCGATATATTAATTGGACATACACATCTACAGCTCCAAATAATACCCATTCTGGCAAATTTTTTAACGGTTTTACTAATGCATTATAATAGAAATATTTCTCTGATGAAAAGAGTTTAGAAATTGCTCTTCTTTGTCCTTTTTCCTCAATTATCCACACTTTTCTAAGGTCAAGATCTTCAGGAAAATCCAGATCATCTGCAGGTATTATTTTTACGGTTCCCTTATATCCTTCTACTGCAATTCCTGGCATATGGTCTTCTATCAGAACAGCTTCTAAAGAATACGTTCGGTTTTCTATAACTATAGATGGAGACGCTGAAAATGTTAAATTGTTTGAAACAGAATGCCACTCAAATTGATTTATTTCTTCCAATTTTAGAATTAATATAATTTCAATAAATGAAAAAACGACCAGAGCAGTTAGAGTTGTCAGTAAGATCTGCTTTTTTATTTGATGAAAGTTCATTTCTCCCTATATATAGATTTCAAGTACTGATATAAATCTATTGTTAAATTGTAAGATATGATGTAATTTCCAGAAAAATGGTTAAATAGATAAAGTTTTTTTATTTACCATTTTTTTTTATTGTTTTGCGTTCTCATGAATGAGTTACCATTGGGTATCCATTGGAAAACATATATCGAAATGCAGGAGCGAAAATCTGAACTTTTGTTGAAAGAAGGTGCCATCATTATATAATCTGCTACAAAATGCGGCTAAGGGAGTTAGCGTTCGACGAGCGCGAATTCGAGCAAGTTTTTCCATTATAAGTTGTAATTTTAGTCTCAACTTCTTTTAGATGCCATAGACATAGCTGTGTTTATTATATCATTAAACAATCTCACATTTTTGAACATATCAATCCCTTCACCACAGCTCATTCTTAAAAGATCCAATACAGATAGAACTTTATATTCTCCCCTTTGAATTTTAAAATCTAATGAAAAGTTAAAGATACATCCTATACAGGTATTAATTATAAATTTAGTATCTGCCTTTTTTATTTCATTAAATCTTTTTCTTCGAATTTTTTCCATCGCTTTACGATTGGTTAAACCAAGCGGTAGGCCACAACAAAGAGCATTCTCACGATTATGATCTAATTCTACTAATTCACATCCTGTAGCCTCTATTATTTTTCGTGGATAATCCATTAATGGGGGATATTTTTTTATGACACATTGATCTTGCAATACGACTCTATATCCTAGTTTATTAGTTAACTGTAAATCTCCAGATTCAATTGCTTTTGTAATAATTTCCCAAATTGAAATTATCTCAAAATCATTTGAAATTCTTTTATATTCATTGTTATAAGCTTCATAGCATTCATTACAGAAAACAATTAACTTTTCAACCCCCAAGCTAGTAAAATTTGAATGGAGCCGATCTTCAATTTCATTTTTCGAAATAGGAAAGCATGTTCTATGGTAAACTTCACCACAGCAGAATTCAATACCACCAGCAATGGTTTTCCCTTTTAATAAGCCCTCAATTGTAGGATTTTTAAAAAAATCCTGAAGTGCATATGAAATGGCACACCCCAATAAAACCAATTCTTTAGAATTCTGAGGAGATTCCCATTTTTCTAGATTTTTTGCTTCCTCAGTAGACATCATTACACCCTCATAAAATCTAAAAATATTTGGTTCATGAAATGGAAAAATAAACTTGTTTGACCTTCGAATTTTCCCACTTTCTTCTAATTCTTTTATTTTAGTATATTTTAATTCTTTTATTAAATCCATTGGAGTCAAGTTATTAGGACAATTTAGATCGCATGTTCCACAGATTGTACATTCATCTATAATAAAACTTGAACCATTAATTAAATTTTCAATTTCTTCTTGAGCTTGATTAATGTCTAATTCAATTACAGGGCAATTTTCTAGACATATTCCACATTTATTACATTGATTTATGTCAAACATATCAAACAAAATGAAGATTTTTATATGTCTATTAGATTTCTATTGAAGAATACGATTTATAATAAGTAAAATTAAATTTTAAAA
>JBHLLJ010000189.1:0-4942 GCA_048885705.1 Candidatus Hermodarchaeota archaeon
TTCTATTGTTGATATCTTCGAGATTTAATTTTGAATTAGCCCCAGGAGCAACACTTATCATATTTTCTCCATTTTCATCGATTAATATAAACGCTACTCCGCTCGGATTTTCATGATCCCTGATGACATTATCCATATTAATACCTTCACGCCTCAATTGAGAAATCATTTGATCGCCAAATGAATCAATTCCAATTTTTCCAATAAAGATAGTAGGCGCCCCCGATCTTACAGATGCAACTGCTTGATTTGCTCCTTTTCCTCCAAAAAATTGCTTGAAAACTCCACCAGTAACGGTCTCTCCAGGACTAGGAAATCCTTTAATATATATATTAAGGTCTATATTACTTGAACCAATTATTAATACATAGTCTGCTTCTTTAATCATATTATCAGCACTTAGTTTTAACAAATTTTTTAGTTTTAATTGTATCTATATTTTCTATTTATGGATCATCATATTTTTATTTATGATCAAATATCAATAATAGAATGGTTTTAATTTAATCATTTTTTAGAAAGTAATATTAAACAAATCTTATTGTCAAAATTGATCTAAATTAATTGAAAAAATACCTAAAAAAAAATAAGGAGTTGAACCACAATCGCAAAAGATAAAATAATTGGTGCGATAGTAATGGTCGTTGGTATTTTAATTGCCATATTCTATACATTGGGTTCCGTAGTAGATTTATATATGGTTACTGTTATGGACATTCCTAATGGTATTGATCTTACTTCTACTTGGTTTTTTGGATTAGATATCTTAAGTTGGGAACTTATGGTGGTTTTACCAATGTGGCTATTAGTAGTTTTGATTTCAATTATTGCCATCTGGATTGGATATAGTATGTTAACTACACCAGCACCAGTTCCACTTGAAGAATTAGAGGAGGAACTAGCTGCTGAAGAGGAATCAGAATAATTTTTTAAATCTTTTATTTTTTTTTCATTTTATGGATAATTTTTAATTAAATGTATTAAAAATTTATATCTTAATTAATCATCTATAAATTGGTATGCAAATATCATTCCATTATCATAACAACAAAATAAAATCTTTTTTTCTTCGAAAAATTGAATCTTATTTAAAGATTCATTATTGGTGTTATTATATATAATTGATCCGGTCTCTTCTTCAATTATAAGAAGTTCACCCTTAGTAGTACCAGCAATAATAAAGATCTTGCTGAAGATCTCAATTACTTTTAAACACTCAATATTGTATCCTTTTAGTTCCCAATTAAGTTCCAGTGATTCATTTAAACATATTAATTTTGATGTAAAATTTACATTTTCAAGTTGTAATGAATTATTGAAGTAATCAAATGAATAAGAACTGACAAGAGATTTATTCAAACTTGGGATTGAGTAACTTTTACACTTCCATACATAATCTTTGAATTTAATTGTTTTAAATTCTTTTTGTGTCCTTATATCTATAAAATGTAATTCCTTGTCGTCTCCACCACATAATACAACCGAACCTTTACTTGTTTTCATAAAAGAAACACAACGTACTTTATTCGAAAATCTTTTAAACCACAATAATTCTCCGTCAAACGCATTGAAAACTCTGATTGTTCCATCATTTCCACCAGCAATTATCATTTTTCTTTTATCCACAAAAACAATCGCAGTACCGACACCATCTTCGAAAATTTGGCCCCAAATTAAAGTTCCATCTAAAGCGTTTAAAATCCTTATTGTTTTATCAAGTGAATATACTATTAATTCACTTGTATTATTTTTATTAATATCATTAATGAGGATTCCACTAATAGAGCTGCTAAATTTATGATTCCAAAAGGAGGTTAGTTCATAAGAATTATTGCATTTATATGTTCTTAAAACTCCATCCATTCCCCCCAAAATTATTTCATTCTTACCATCGTTATCGAGATCATAGATTTTTAAATGCCATATTGGTATTTCTTTTAAAATTACTTTTTTTTGAATTATTTCACCATTTTGAGATAAGATTAATAATGCTCCAGTTCGAGTAAAACCAACAATTTCTTTATTTCCATTATTATTAATATCTCCTATTTCAATACCAAGTATAGCTTCATTAAGTTTAACATTCCAGAATTCTATTACTCGCATGGTGATATGATAATTTATGGTTATAAAGTTTCAGACTAAATTTGAAAAATTATAAATAATTGATAACTTTTCTCAATAAAAACGAAATTTATATTTTTTATATTATTATCAAAGTTAGGATTATTATTAAATAATCAAAAATTTAGAAAAAAGAAATAACAACAGAAAGGAGTAAAAAAACAATGTCTTTTGACATAAAGTTAGATATGGATGCCTGTTCTGGGTGCGGTACGTGCTATGAAGTATGCCCTTCAGAATGTTTTGGTGAGCCTGAGGGAGGGAAAGTAAACGTTATCGAAGAAAACAGAGAAGACTGTGTAGGATGTAGAGCTTGTGAAACTCAGTGTCCTGAAGAGGCAATAGAAATTATAGAAAATTAACTTTCAGTAGCAATAATCACATTTTCTATTTTTATTTTTTTTCTATTTTTGTCTAAAAATTAAATATCTGCACATAAAAATGCGAGTATTTCTTTAACAAATTTCTTAATATCTTTTATTCTTATTGTTTCATTTACCCCATGAGTATTAGATCCCGCAGTAGCAACGCCTCGAATAATGATTTCGTGAGTATTTAGAATTTGAGCGACAAACCCAACATCAAAAGTAAGGTTCATTCCAGCTAAGCGTATTTTTTCTTCAGGAATTTTATGTACTAATTGAATGACTTTTATTATTCTCTGGATTTCTGGGCTATTAATATCGACTTTTAAAGGAGGATAAGAATATTTAAATGTAGTTATTACATCCAAAGCTTTGCTTTTTTTCCTACCTCTTTCTATAGCTTCAAGTATCTCTGCTTTTACTTCTTTAATAGATTCATCAGGTAAAATTCTTCTGTTAATTGTTAATGTACAGAGATCCGGAATAATATTTGATTTTTCGCCTGATTTGATAATATCTAAATTAAATAATGGATTTAAATTGCTTTTTTCTTTAGTTTTTGGATCTGGAAAACCTGGGATATCTTTACTCCTACGAGATTCGACTTTCTTTTTCAATTGTACAAGTTCTACTAAAATTGGAACCATTTCCTCTAATGCGTTTATACCTAAAAAACTTAATCCAGAATGAGAACTTCTCCCTATAGTTTTAACATCAATGTCTAAATTTCCTGCTGTTCCGATTAATATCATTGGCTCAATTGAATAATCAATAGAAAAGATAGTTCCTTTTATGTATCCTTGTTCAGCTAAATAGCGAATTCCTGGATAAAATCCAATTTCCTCATCAGTACAATTAAAAACATGAATGTTATATTTTGGAGTAAGATTTAGTTTCTCAATTATTTGAAGAGCAAGTATTACACAAACCATTGATCCTTTATTATCTCCAACCCCACGTCCGTAAATTTTACCACTTTTAATAATGGTGGCTTTAAAAGGGGGAAATCTCCATTTTTGAGATCCTTCATCCGTGGCTGGAACAACATCCATATGTCCGCAAAGGGATATATCTTTTTTTTGACCGAATTTTTTTGTGGCAACAAGATTTATACGCGATCCTTTTAAAGGCGACGGAATTTCATTAATCAGTTCTTCTGGAATAGTAACTTCTTCGAGATTATATCCTAATTGTTTAAAGTAAGGAGAAATTGCATTAACATATTTTCTATAGGATTTACCAGGAGGCACTGTTGTATCTATATTAATTAAAGTTTTCATAATATCCATAATTTTCTCTTCTTCTAATCGGTCAACTTCGTCAAGTATTTGATTTATATCTGTCATGATGAGATAAATAATTGTATAAAACGTTATTATTTACAAAAAATAATACCAATAAAAGAAATTTATTATAATAGTAATTGTATTTTTTAATTTTAAAATATAAATAAAATATAGTTACCATAGCAGTATTCTGCCACACTTTTTACATATTCCTTCATTGATTTGTGAATTAATACAATTTTCATGATATTGAGCTTTACATGCTTGACAAAGATATATTTTTCCTTTATATTCTGTAAAATCATAATCACAATAAACACATTTACTAGCATAAGAGAAATCAGGGCTATTTACGTCTGTTTCAATTATTTGAGAAGTTTCTGTTAAACCACTACCTCCCATGGAAGGTGTTAAATAATCTGTTTGTTGGGGTGGGGAAATCCATTGTTCTTCTAAAGGAGCTTGATACTGTTGTTGGTGTGGTGTTTGAGCCTGCCAATCAGAAACATATCTAGGTGTTGAGGGTTTTGAAATCCCCATTTTTTGGGATACTTTTTCATCCAAAATATTAGTAAGAATTAGGGCAGAGGCATATTTACCTTTAGCGCCTCCTTTTTGTAAATGAGTATGGCTGATCATATGAATTACTCTGCCTCCCATTTTACCATAATCGAATTCTACCAGTACAGGGGATTCGCCCCATTTATTTTGAATTTCCCAAGAACCAATTAACACTCTAACAGCATGAGGATTTAGAATTTGAATTGGGAAAGACCTAGTCTCGAGCCACCATCTAAATTCACTTTTCTTAGTATCTTTAGCCGTTTGTTTTTGCCATTTACTTTGTTGAATTTCACTTAATACACCATCTAAAAAAGGGTGATTGGGATTAATAACTTGGCATGCTACCACAGCATCAGCAGTTCTTTCACGATTCCACCGAATAAAACCAGGGAATATATTTTCGATAATACTTTGTATAGCCCAATCAGTGGTGATTAACCATCCACCATTCATTACAAAATCTTTAATTTTTGGATAAGCTGCGTGAGGAATATCACTTCCTGGACACCCGATAAGTACAACGTCATATTGAGATAAATTTTCTTTCATAATTTCTTTCTCTCTAATGACATTTTTTAATGATGCGTACATATTTTCTATCAC
>JBHLLJ010000190.1:0-4899 GCA_048885705.1 Candidatus Hermodarchaeota archaeon
ATCTTAAAAATGTAAAGTTCAAATTAGCAAACGCTATAAATCTTCCTTTTGAAAATAATTCAGTTGATTTCATAGTCAGCACTGGCTCATTTCATCACTGGAAACACCCTCTCAAGGTTTTTAATGAGTGTTATCGCATTTTAAAACCTATTAGTCAGGCATGGATTTATGATGGATGCTCAAATCCCCCCAATATCGAAACTTTTAAATTGAAACGACAATATGGTGCTTTCAAGTATCATATCGTTAAGCAAATACAGAAAGCACATGGTTTTCCATGGAACATTTACAATACAAAAATTAAAAAACTTCTTGAACACTCTAAATTTAAAGGAAAGTTCCAAATGCTACCAACAGACGGTTGGATGAAAATAATTCTTAAAAAAGAATAAATTTCAAAATTCTCATGAAGTAAAATTACATTTATATAAATTCGTGCCTAGAATTAGTCAATACTTTTTAACCTAAATTAGAAAGATCCTAAAATACAAGGGACAATTAGATAAAAATACTACAAAATAGTCTTTATTTTTCTAGCTAACCCATGCTCCCTCATCCGCACTCCCGAGAATCTTAAATATCTCCTCATTATTCACTATCAAGGCAGCATCGAGTAGCTTTTGAAGCCCAATCACGGTATTGATAAGCTCATTCTTCTGTAAATAAAAAATGACCATCCCTAACTGGTTTTTGAACCTAACCCTTTCCGATTCAACTTAAGAAAATTACAATATACTTCTAAGTGGCATTTTCGTCTACTATTATTTCATTCTAAGCTTTTTGAAATATCTAATTAAGTACATAGAGCCATAAACCACACCCACTACTGAAATTATTGCCAAACTCGTGATACCAAAAATAAGTGGAATTAAAAGCAAGGGATCTAAAGTAGTCCAAGGATTCTCAGATGGAAATAGATCTGCAATGCGAATCACTTTAAAAGTAATTTCTCCCAAAAACCACTCCAAAATATTACCAAGTGTGGTTGGTTCTCCATTAATTCCCGTCGGGATATTTGCTAGTTCTTCATCTAAATTCAGTTTCACAACATTATTATATCTGTGTTTATAGTACACATAAATATCATGTTGAACAGGATCAAAGATATTGCTATATGAGGTCTCATCCGTAGATACAGCATTTAATATGTCCCGGCAGTAGTCAACAGTAAGGCTTTCTTCGTAAGAAAGGGCTTCGAGATATAATTTCGCCGTAGAATAACGCCAACATTCATGTGGCCAACTAGATAAATTTGCTACATTAAAATTAGTTGAAATTAAGAAAGTTGAATTTCCTTTTCTAGTATAAACGAGCTCTCCATCTTCTGCTCCACTGATAACTACAGCATCCCCTGTAACATCAGCGACATGTATCTGCCATGCAATATAACTATAGGGATGATGAGATTCAAACCATTCAATTGTATCATTAACAGTACTACATTCCCACAAAACTTGGAGAAATTCGTTCCCTTTAGCCCACGAGTAAACTTCTTCTCGATCAGGGGGTAAGTTTAATTCAATAATAGTAGATAGTCCATTAAAATCAAAACATAAGCCTTGATCATTCATCCCTCCCATGACCCGTCCATCAGCTGGATGATCATAATTATTATCAAATCCAAAAAATATCGTCCCGTGTGTCTGTAATGTTCCATTAGGGATTTCAACCTCTTGACTCGGAAAAAACCACATATATGATCCATCAAGAAGGAAGTCCTCATTGTTACCAAAAAACACTTTATCTCCAATTGCAACAGTAAAAATTGTACAGGATTTAGGAATTGTACCGATATTGGCGATACTTAACCCTTGTGGGATAGAAATATTCGTAAATAAAAAACCGATGTTAAATATTAATATAAATACAGATAATTTTGTACTCTTCATAAAAAATTCATTTTTTAAAATCTTTATAGATTTAGAAGATTAGTATCTTTTTAAAATATTGGATCTAATACAGTATATCTTTCTATTTATAGTTCATTGATTTTATCAATTCTCTCTTTTTTCTTTTTAACGAGATTAACGAGATAAAGAAGCTAGATAACCTTAAAAAATTGGAGATTTTAAATCTCGATGCCAATAAAATCACAGAAATCAAAGAGCTCAATAACTTAACTAACCTAAAACTTAACTAACCTAAGGAAATTATATCTAAGCGGAAATAAAATCTCCATAATTCAAGAGCTTAATAATTTAATTAAATTAAAAGCACTAAACATTGGAGCCAACAAAATCTTTAAGCTTGAGAATTTAGATGCTTTACAAAATCTGGAATACCTCGACCTACAAGCAATGGGTTTAGAAGAATTAGAAGGGTTCAAAAGATTACGCAATTTAAAAACATTAAACTTCTGGGGGAAATGAAGTTAGTATCGAATCTTGCAAGATCCTTGATATGCTAAGAGAAAAGGGAGTAAAAATACTATAAATATTTACAATATATTTTTGATTTTTTTGGCTAACTCCTGAGCGCCCTCGTCAGCACTTTCGAGGATTTTGAATAACCCTTCGGGATTGACGATTAGCGCCGCATCGATGAGCTTTTGAAGCCCAATCACGGTATTAATACGCTCATTCTTCTGTAAATGGAAAATTACCATCCCTAACTGGTTTTTGAGCTTTCCTTTTTCGGATTCTAATGCCAATCGTAAAAGTGCTGGACATACCTCTTCGATCGTCATACGACTTACCCTCCTCGCATACTCATAAATCGCGCTTCTTTGGACTTCTGTAAGCTGCTCAACCTTCTCCTCTAATTTTGATACTTGATCCATTTTTGACATTTTCCTTTCTCACATCACTTTTTTTTGATTTTTAAATTTTATTTTTTTATTATTTTTTCCTATTTTAATTATTATCAATCTCATATATAAATGTTTTCGGTCAAAAAAGAGAATAACTTTTGCGGATTCTGTCAAAATAAATTCTTTAGGATTTTAAATTTCTACAAAATGACGAAAAAATGAACAGTCTATTTTTTATGACTCTTGTACACAAAACCTAATTTTCAATAAATTTGAATTAGAATCAGAGATACAAATTCGGAAGACATTTGACCGAAAATGGCAAATTATGGTGGGCAAAGTCACCCTTCGGTCATGGGACGACAAAAAAGTGATCAACAATCGACATCTCATTTTGAATCATTAACGAAACCAATCACAACTGCCGTTTTTCGTCACTAAAAATAAATATTATTACAGATAATAAATTTTTAATCCTGAAAAAATTTGTGATAAGATCCATTAATTTTGGCGTAATTATGTAAAAGGCTGATCGTTATACCGCAACATTATGATCGAAAAGCGACACATTTATATATTGATTTTTATTATCATTAATTGTAAAACAAAAAAATAAATAAGGGAATAAAATGGGTCAAATAAAAGTTGATGAAAAATTGGATGATGTGATAAGTTATTATAAGAACATTCGAGAGGCTTTAACAGGCTTATCTGATATTATTAATCTAAATTTTCATGAGAAGGATTTCTATTACCAAGCCGCATTAGATAACTTGAAAGCCCTTCATGATAATATGGTAGAAGTATTAAAAGCTTCATTTACTCCTCGTGAGATTCGAATGAGATTACGAGAGTTAGAATTTGACGAGAAAGAAGCTGAAAAAGTTTTTCCACTTTAAATATTATAATTTATATTTTAATTCATTATATTCAGAGCGTTTTTTCCTTTTAACGCAGAATATTAGAGGAATCTTTTTATACTCTTTTTCTTTAGAAATATATGTAAAATCCAATACAAATTAATTAAAACGTGGGTGGTAATATGACAGAATATTTTAAAACTTTAAAGGCTCCAATAGAAAATATATTGTTATTTTTAGGATTGGTGCTTTTCACTTTAGGTTTCTTTACATTGTATTTTGCTATAGCGATGGTTATTGGGAGTTTTTATAATGGTTGGTCATGGATAATAAATGCAAGTATTCTTTTATCAATTGGGATTAGTTTGATCTATTTAGAGCTTAAATTGACTAAAATTAAGATTGAATAGATTAAAAACTATTCAAAAAAACGTTTAATAAGAACAAGAATGATGATTGCGAGAGTTAGAATTTGATGAGAAGGAAGCCGAGAAAGTGTTTCCATTATAATCGTTATAATTTTTATTATAGGTTATTTTTTGTTAGTAAGGTTTTAATTTTTGGATCTAGATCTTATAAAGATAAGGATTTTTTCGTGAAATTTTCATTGAAATCGGACGCTGAATTTAGATTTAACGCCTTTTGGATCTCTTTTTTTGATATTTCATGTAATTGTTTATCTAAGCCCTAAAAAAAAAAAATTTAATTATTTGGGAATGTTCTATTTTCTATAATATCGGGGATGCGGATTAGTAGAAGATTTCAAAGAGAGTAATGAAAGGATGAGAATTTTGATATTTCTCCATGGAACCTGTATCATGCATAGGAGTGCTTTAGGTCTTTCAAGAATGCAAATAGTACAACAAATTATTGAGGGTACTGATGAATCTATCTCTGATTTTGCTTCATATATTCCAATTGGTAAAGTTATTAAGAAATTAACTTCATGGCAAAATCAAGGAGCTGAGATTTCATATCTTAGTTCTCATTTGACTCTTGAAAACGTGAAAAAAGACGAAATTGTATTAAAAAAATATAATTTCCCTAAGGGTACTATATTTTCTCGAAAAAAGGAGGAAAATTGGAATTTACAAATTGAAAAAGCAAAACCTGATATAATAATTGAAGATGATTGCGAGAGTATTGGAGGAAAATATCAGATGACTTTCCCTAATCTTAAGCCGGAATTACAATCTAAAATAACTTCAATTGTTATAAAAGAATTCGCTGGAATTGATAATCTTCCTGATGATATAAATGAACTAAAGGATTTTGCCACTGAATTATAAT
>JBHLLJ010000191.1:0-4877 GCA_048885705.1 Candidatus Hermodarchaeota archaeon
GCTTTTGGTGGTAACATTGAAAGCCTACCGATAACGCTAAACTTTACTTTCTCTTCTTTTACAATCGATTCATTAATGACAGTATCAACTGCTTTAACCATAATTTTATATATATAGTTAAGTTCTTCGGGGCTCCTTTTCTTCACATTTTCAAGCGATAATATATACAAACTTAAATAATGGATGCCAGCATCAAAAAAGTCAAATAATCTTTTCTTAAGGTTTTCATATCCTACTAAGTGACCGAAATTAACATCAAGATTTCTCTTTTTTGCCCATCTTCTATTCCCATCTACAATTAAACCTATATGCTTAGGAAGCTGATCTTTAGCTTTCAGCTTTAATTCTTCTAACTTTGACGCCATTAAACCCATTAAAAAGTTATACTATTTTCAATATTATATTAAATATTAGAATTATTAATTTTATCGAAAAACTTATTTTATACATGTGTATGATTTATTCTCATACTAACGAATTAAAGCTGATAATAGTGATATCTCTTATTAGCTTTCCCATATCTGAAACATCGTTAATAATCTTGGATCTTGAATGCTTTTAAAAGAACAAAAACATTTTTCATGATATATACCACTTATAAGAATTTGAATCATTGCGAATATTAGACTACTGAGAATTTTTAAATAATCAATTCTTCTAATAACAATAATTTTATTTAGATAAGTTTTTGAACAAATAAATATTATATAAAGAAAATTAACACCATCAATTCAAGAGATACTTTTAATGCTTTCAAACGATTATCTATTTTCAGACATTGGAATTGACTCAATTGGCTTTCATGCTCCTAGACATTATGTAAAATTAGAAGAACTTGCCCGAAAAAGACAGGTAAATCCGGACAAGTATCAAAAGGGTTTATTATCTAAAGAAATGCGAATAGCTGATATCGATGAAGATATTATTTCTCTTGGATTGAAAGCAGGATACAATGCTTTAATGAGAGGAAACGTCTCTCCTAAAAGTATTGACGCTCTATTTGTTGGGACTGAAACAGAAGTATATGCTGCTAAATCAGTTTCTAATATTTTTGCTGAAATGTTAGAAATTTCACCTAATTCACTGACTCAAGATATCTATAATGCATGTGCTGGCGGAACATTAGCAATTCTCAATGCTATAGCATTAATCGAAAAAGGAATTATAAACAAGGCTCTTATTATAAGTACAGATATATCTTCATATCATCTGGGATCTCCCGGTGAACCAACACAAGGATCAGGTGCAATAGCCCTTGTTATCTCGAAAAATCCTAGAGTTGCAACTTTTAGTCTAAAATTTGGTAAAGTTTCTGGAAATGTCAATGACTTTTTTAGACCACCTAATGATAAAAATGCGAGAGCTTTTGGGCAATATTCTCAAGAAGCATATATTAAATTTCAGCTTGGGGCATATGATGACTTAATTAGAAATATTGGAGATTTTCATGCAGATTTTTATACATTTCATGCCCCTTATGGTAAATTACCTCTTAAATGTTTCCAACAAATAATTCTAAAGCGTTGGGTTAGACACATAAATGAATTACCTAAATTCGATAGAAAAAATATTAGATCATCCATACTTAAGAAACTTGATCATTTCTTACATGATGTTACCGTATTACCAGAATATCTTTATTTAAAGCTAAAAGAAAGAGGATTTGCATCCCCAACTTTGGAGAGATTTTCATATTGGGTAAATACAAATGTAAAAGAAAGGCTTCTTCCTCAATTAAACGTTCCGATGCATTTCGGAAACATGTATAATGCCAGTTTATGGGCTCAGATTATTTATCTTCTTGAAAATCAATCTCGGGTTAATGATACAATTTATTTTGGTTCATATGGATCAGGAGCTACCTGCATATCGGGATTGTTAAAAGTCCAAGAAGAATTTAATGAAATTGTCCAAAAAGGACCTCAAATAAATGATTTCATAAATTTAAAAAAGAGGAAGAGTGTTAAAGAATACGAGTTAATAAAGAATGGTACTACTAAACCAAAGATTTTACTCGGGCATATTATTGAGCATGAACAAAATAATAAAAGAGGGTTCACACTTCATTTTTGTGATGAGGGGTGTCTTATACCCAATATAAAAGGATTAAATCATTGTCCTAAAGGACATTCAGGATATCATAAACGGTTTTTTCCTCTCTTTGCAAAGTTAGATAGTGAACCTATAATTCAAACTGATATTAATGATCTCAAATACTTAAAACAAGGATTAGTAAGAGTAGCTAGCAATGTGAAAAAAGGTAGTGCTTTAGAATATGAAATTAGGAGAGTTGAGAATCATAACGAGGAAAATGAAAACGCAAAAGGATTATTAAATTGGAGTCCTATATATTTACCAATACCAGAAAAATATCTAATAAAAAGGAATCCTCAAATCCCAGATTTATCTTCTACTAGCTTATAAATAGTATTGCCAAATGCTAACACCTTAATCATAGAGTATAATCAAGAATACTTTTTTGTTTTATAAAAGTAAGAGAAATCCTTCATAAATTTAAAGAATAATTAAAATTATTAATAAGTTAGAATATGAAAATGAATGAAAAATATAATCAAAAAATTACATTAAAAGATGGTCGCAAGCTAGGGTATGCAGAATTTGGCACTCCTGAGGGGAAGCCAATCTTTTATTTTCACGGTCATGGATCCTCTCGACTTGAACCTAAAATGTTCAGTTTTGATGATAATCAATTTAATGTACGTTTCATATCAATAGATCGTCCTGGAAGAGGATTATCAGATTTTAAAGAGAATAGAACAATTTTAGAATGGCCTGATGATGTTATTGAGTTAGCTGACCATTTAAATATTCAAAAATTTGCAGTTCTAGGAGGATCTGGTGGATGTCCATATGCTTTAGTATGTGCTGCAAAGATTCCTGGGCGTTTGACATATTGTGGTATTGTTTCTGGCCTTGGACCAATTGATTTAGGTTTAGAGGGAATGGATAAAGGAAAGCAGAAAGAACTTAAACTAGCGAAAAGTAAGCCCGGACTATTAACGAAATTTTACAAGATGATTATGAAGAAAATTTTGAAAATGAATGAACAAACTCCAAAGCAGCTAGAAAATAACTTTCAAAAAAGATCAAAAAATTTACCCGAACCAGATAAAAAAATCATGGTAGAACCTAAACAAATACGATTATATGTTGAGCTAATGGCAGAGCCTTTTCGACAAGGAGTTAAGGGAGTTGTTCATGATATCCAATTATTGAGCTCAGATTGGGGGTTCAATCTGAAAGAAATCCCGACAAACTTAAAAGTATTTCTTTGGCATGGTGAATTAGATACTAGTGTACCTGTTAGAATGGCGAAATTATTATCTGAAGCAATCCCTAATTGTACTAGTAAATTTTATCCTAATGAAGCTCACCTATCCACTGCAATCAATCATATAGAAGAAATACTAGATAGTCTAACCTCATAAACAAAAAAAATAATATAATATATAATACAACTTTCAAACCGTTGTTTTAGAATACGGAATTAAGATATTATTCCTACTTTTCATCTCCCCACCTTTTTATATCACTTTCAATACCAATTTGATCAAGAATTCTACCTACAGTATGATTGAGTAGATCATCAACTGATTTAGGGTTAATATAATAAGAGGCAACTGGTGGGGCAATTACAACACCTAATCGTGCTAATTTAAGCATATTCTCTAAATGTATAGGACTTAATGGACTTTCTCTAACAATAAGAATAAGCTTACGATTTTCTTTTATTGTGATATCCGCAGCTCTCGTAATTAAGTTCTTAGAATAACCGTTAGCTATAGCTGCTAAAGTTTTCATAGTGCATGGAACAATAATCATTCCATCAGTTTTATATGATCCACTAGCAGGTGGGGCAGTTAAATCATCAACATCATAATAAATAGTAGCTGATTGTTGCAGATCAGCAATTTTTATTCTTGATTCACTTAAAAGGACTTTTTCTGCTGCTTTAGATATAATTAATTCTGTTTTAATATTTTTTTCTTTTAAGACTTTTAATAATTTAACTGCAATTGAAATACCTGAGGCACCGGTTATGGCAATGAGAAACATATTTCTGACAAATAATTAATTGTAAAATTAAATTTCTTTTAAGTATTAATTAATAAGGAATAATAATTATTTTTTGCATTATATGTAAAATTCTATAATAAATAATTCTTTTCTAGGATAAAATCGGTTGTTCGTCATGAGTGGATATAATTCTGAAATTTCTGGTTTCTATAATTTATCAATAAAAAAGCGCAGAGAACTATTATCTAAGCTTATTGATTTTAACGGAAATGATATAAAATTTCTAGATAATTTAGGATACTTCTCAGATACTCAAATTGACACATTTATAGAGAATGTAATTGGTTCTTTTCAATTACCAATTGGTTTAGCTTGTAATTTTAAAGTAAACAATAAGGATTATTTAATCCCCATGGTTATTGAAGAACCTTCTGTTGTAGCAGCAGCCTCAAATGCTGCAAAAATGGCTAGAAAGCATGGAGGTTTTCATTCTGAAGATGTTAAATCAGTAATGATATCTCAGATTCAAATAACTAATGTAAGAGATATTGAAGTTACTAAAAGGAAACTAGAAGAAAATAAGGAGAGTATTTTAAAATACGCAAACGAACAAGATCCAATCTTAGTTGAATTAGGTGGAGGTGCTTTTGATTTTGAAATTCGAGAATTAACAACGAGAAAAGGCGTAATGTTGATTGTTCATTTACTAGTTGATGTTTTAGATGCAATGGGAGCGAATGTGGTAAATACTATGGCCGAATATATTAGTCCATATATAGAAGAAATATCTGGAGGGAAAGTATATCTTAGAATTGTATCCAATTTAGCGATTCATCGGA
>JBHLLJ010000192.1:0-4876 GCA_048885705.1 Candidatus Hermodarchaeota archaeon
CCATTAAATAATTTAAATTCAGGATATCCTTAAATTTATTTGAGATACTTTTAAGTTTTGACTCACTTCTTCTCTTTGTTCTCTTGACTAGTTGATAAGTAGCTACACTCCCAACACTCCCCCCACCTATTACTACAGCTAGAATAATAATTAAAATATATAGCCCATCATTAAGAGGGTTATTCGGTTTATCTTTTATTATGAATATTTGAGATTGAATTCCAGCATCGTAAAGGTTGGTCCAATAAATGTAAGCAATCCAATTTCCAGGGGGATCGTCTAATGAGATATTATATGAATAAAGTGTTTCATCTGAAGTTACAGGTATTGTGTTAGTATGCATTTCTGCTCCAAATTCGTTATACAATTTAAATGTAAGGGTTCCTTCTCTAATTGGTGCGGTAACCGAAAATTTTAATTCTTTACCTAATTCAAATTCGGTTCCCCATGTAAGACTAATATAATAATCAGGAAACTCAATTTTAGGTGATTTTGTAGTGATTTCCCAGCTTATTTCATTATCAATTGTATCATTTAATATATGTAATAAATTTCCATTAATTACAATATCTTCTGATGTTACAATATCGATTCCATCTTTAAGTACAGTTAAATCATACCATTTATTTGGCAGTTGAATTTTGATGGAGTAATTATAATTGTATCTATAAATATTAGGAATAATTTGCCAAAAGTTATCTTCTTCTTCCGTTATTGTAACAAAGGCATTAGAGAGAAATTGGTTTTTTAATTTAGTATCATAATTAAGATCGAAGAGGAATTTATTGGTTTTAATGGGAATAAATAAAAGTGCTTCATCAGGAGAAAAATCAATACCCGATACTTTAAGATAACCTGAACCGCTATGGGTATTATTTAGGACTTTATAGGATTGTCCATTTATTTCAGCAGTCATATTATATTTTTCTGGGTAAACATCTTTCTCCGTAATCTGTTGATCTAATTTATATAAAAATGGTGATCCTTGGGTTCCATTAATCCAACCTAATCCATTATTTTGAGAAATATATAAATCTGGATTATTTGGATCGATATTATTGTAATTCCAATGATACATTGCCCCAGCATGAACATAACCTCCCATCACTAAAAAATAATTACCTTTAGGGAGCGCTATAGGTGATGTAAAGTTCTGATAATTCCAACCGATGGCAACGGTATAATTTAAATCTACATTTCCATAAATAATATTATTTGGTGCATTGATTGATGAGTTATACCCTGTTATTTGCACATGTACATCATCCATTGAATGTGCTAATGATGCATTAATTTTAATATAAGCCCCATAAATGATTGTACTTGTATTGAGCTCAATTTGAACGCCGAGCCCTTTTACGCCGTGTTTATCTATGAATAAATCATTTCCACTGACTTTATCTTCAATAGTATATATTTGTCGCATATAGTATTCAATGTTCGTAAAGTTCAATTCTATTTGCGTGATTTGCCAAGTTGATGAGGGTAAATCTATACCTATAGAACTTACATTATCTAATGTGCCTTTTTTATCAGAGAATTCAAGAATAGAATAATTTAAAGGAATCGTTAAAGAATTATTATTAGGCGCAGCAATTGAGTTTTTCACATTACAAAATAAAATTAAATAAAAAATTGACAAAAACAGAGCAGTTGTCCCCATAATCTTATTTTTCTTTGATTTTCGCAAAAGCCTTCTCCAAGTTATATTTATAATTCGTTGTTATTTAAATTTTTTTGAAGTTGTTTCAACATGTTTAAAGTGAGAAGTGGAAAAAAATAGTTTAAAAGAGCAAATAGGAAATATTGGCATATACTTCATTTTCATATTGTTCATTAACTCCAATCATTTCCATACCAAAAAAAACTAGTTATAAATATTTATTTTTACATTATCGTCATAATATGAAGATTAATTCATCAAAGAAAAGAACTTATATTGTTATTTTATCAATGTTCCTTTATTTGCAGTTAATATGCTTTATTATTCCTATTCGAGCTCAAGAACAACCTCCTGTATTGCCAATAAATCTTCCTTTCATTTTAACTGAATATGCTAACAATAAAGGTCAAAATGCCAATGACACATCTATTAATATAGACATTCCATCACCCACATGGAATATATCATCAATTAATGTAAATTTTACAAGTATTAAAATGAGTAGTGAAACTGTAACAATAGAAGATGAAGCATCAGGGTTTGAGACAATTCGTCGAAATTATGATGAAATTTGTGCTATGCAGTTAAATATAACAGAGCAGAGTAGAGTTTTTACAGTGGAAATTTTTGGTTATAAATACCAAAGATCTAGCACCCCAGGACCAGTTTACGTGAGAATTGAAGGTTGGAATTCAATTTTTCATAGGCCAAATGGCATTATATATGGAGAACAAATTGAATTGAATATTAGCGTGATTCCTAATTGGTACATTCAAACTTTTAATTCTCCAATTGATCTTTTTCCGGGCTATTACTGCTTAGTATTGGATGGTTCAAATGTGAATTTTCTAGATAGGTACTATTGGTATATTAATAATTTAAATGTCAATTCATCACTTTATATGGCCAAGTATGATGATGATCATCATCAATGGGAATATAGGTTGGGTGATGTATTTCTGCACAAGATTGAACGTCGAGTCAATAGATCTTACAACCCAGAAGACATTAATATGACTATTAATATTAGAAATGATTTTTATCCAGTTCAAAATGGGGCGTCTATAGGAACTGGATTAATCACAGTATTGAATCTAGATTATTGTCCAGATAATTCTAATTTGAACATTTTAATTTCAAATAATATTTCAGTCAAGCTGCTTTTGGATTATAATTATCAGATTTCAATTTATAATAGTTATATTGAAAAAGCTATAGGTTCTATTCATCAAGATTCTGAAATTAATTGGATTCTGAATCCCTCAATTACAAGGTTCTCTTATAATTATTCTCTGTTATTTTCTTTTCCAAAAAATTGGTTCAATTTTTCAATTTTCAGGAATTCATTAAATATCACATCTCAAATCTCCATAGATTATTCTAAAAAGCTTTTAATTTTGCCAAACGCTACAATCATAAACGGTGTTACTTGGGAGATTAGCGCAAATTCACCTAATATTGATTTTCAACTAAATGTTCCCAAAAGCACCTTCGGACCTGATCAAGATATACAATTTTCAATCCAAGACCCAGTTTTATCTGGAAATTATACAATTTTTCTTTATAATTCATTAGGATTTTTAATAGATATAAAACCTCTGCAGATCCCAGATGATATGAATTTATATCAATATGGTTTATCTGCTAATCCAGAGAAAGGGACTTATAGGGCTTATGTATTTTGGAATAATGCTACGGATGCTGGATTAGAAACTTATGAATTTCAAATTGAAGTACCATTTACAATTCCAATTGAAATTCTTATTAGCGTTCTTATTTTAGTGGCTTCAATAATTACAATTTCTTTATCATCATTTGGTTTAGTGAAAAGAACTAAAAGAATTAAACATGAAAGAAGGCAGAAAATCTATAATGAATATATGGATGCTTTAAATATTGAATATTTTATTGTTTCTGAGAAAAGTTCTGGGTTAAGCATTTATGATCAAATTATAGCGGGTGATGTAATGGATTCGACCCTTATATCAGGATTTTTACAAGCAATTAGAACTTTTGGGATAGAACTTACCAAAAGTAGACATGAATCTCAGACAATCAAATTGGAATACCAAGATTCTAAGATTTTAATGTCAGAATTTAAAGATTTTAGATTAGTTTTTATTATGAAGGATAATCCTTCTGAAGGTTTTTTACAATCTATTGATTTATTATCTAAGGAAATTGACGATAAGTTAGGTAAAAATCTAGAGAATTTTGATGGAGATACTAGTGAATTTAAAGATATCAGGAAAATACTTGAGAACCATTTACAAATTGCTCTAGTTTATCCTCTCAAAGTTACAAAGATTAAAAAAATTAAGGTTTCTCAAAATGAAAAATCCATTATTGATCGGGCTTTAGCAATTATGAAAAAAAGAAATTCTGATCATTTTTATGTAGCAAATCTTTTTGAAAAGAAAAGCCGATTTCATGTAAAAGATGCTGAAGATATATTAAAGTTAATTAAAAAAGGTGTTTTTAATCCAATTGCCGTTACTCCAAAATGATAAAATACTAATCACAGGAAAGATTGTCTTGGATTAAAAAATTCTTTAATTGACTCAATTAGGATAAATTGGGCTAATTTTTAATATACTTCTTTAATTATTACTTTACAATCTTCGATATGTGCTCTAATTCAAATCTTTTTTTGATCATTATCCTATTGCTTTTTTGAAAGTCGTTCCTATAAAACATCCATGGTAATATCCAAAAGAGAGAACCAAGCAACCACACTACTAATACTAAAAGAATAGAATATGATAAGAACATGATATTTTGATATACAATTACTGAGACTAGCAAGTTTCCGCATATACCTCCAATATTTAGCATCAGACCATTTAAAGCATTCACAGTGCTCCTTAATTCAGGAATGCACACTTCGGAATATATTGCATACTGAGTTCCGCTATTAAAGGAAGTAAAGAAATATCCAATAATTCCCAATAGTAAAATAAGAATCCAATAATTAATATGCACTAAATAAAATCCTAATAATGATATTGATCCAATTGCTATTGACATCATCGAAATCAGAAAACGCTTGTTTATTTTTTTATTCTGAAAGAAATAATCACTAATCTTCCCCCCCATAACTGCTCCTGGAAGGGCGGCAGTACCCACTATCAAATATATTATAGTTGCAAATGTTGAGCTCCCAAACTTTAGTGTTAAGAAATAAATTCCCCAGTTAGCTAAAGTTGATATAGC
>JBHLLJ010000193.1:0-4842 GCA_048885705.1 Candidatus Hermodarchaeota archaeon
AACAGCGAATTTCAATTGATTTTAACAGATGTATCGGATGTGGAGTTTGTGCTTTCAATTGTCCCGAAGAAGCATTAACTATGGTAAAAAAGTATGATAAAGTTCCTGCAAAAAACATGATGCAACTAATGACTCAATATATACAAGGAAAGTCAAATTAATTAGATTTTTTTTCCTTTTTATTCAAATTCTACTATATTAGATTCTATTAATTAAATTAAATAACAATATATAAGATTAAATGATTTCTTTTTATGATTTTCATTGGATCAAGCATATTATCGTTAAATAAACATAATTTGGTAAAATTTATCAAATCAATATTTAAATTAAAATAATCTTAATGGTCTTTTTGATAAGTAGGATAAATTTATATAAATAAATAACCATGTATTAGGTTAAATAAGGTATATATTTCACTATTAAGTCACTTAATAAAAAATGATAGGGAAGGGGTTTTTTTAGCTAAATTTTTTTAAAGTATAATTTAGATAGGTATGGTTCTCTATGATATGTAAATATTATCCTAAAAGAAGGTATAAATTATTTCGATTAGTTATTTTATTTCTTATATTTAATTCAATTTCAATCATTTTCATATCAAGTAATTATATTAATTTAAAAGATAAAAATGAAAATTTTACTAATATAATTAACGATAAAAATGACTTAATTCAAATAGCTTCAAGTAATCCTCCAAATAGCCATTACTTTAAATATTATAAACCAATAACTATAAATCATGAAATGGTTTCTGGCTCTGGGAGCCATATTAATTTTCCTGTATTAATCTCAATATTGGATGAAGATTTACATAATCATGTCAATCAGTCAAATGGTAATGATATTGCTTTCGCTAACAATACTGATTGGTTGGATCATGAAATAGAATTTTTTAATCACACATATAGTAGCACTAATGCTAAGTTAGTTGCATGGATTCGTATTCCTAGCTTGTCAACATCAGTTAATACAACTATCTATATGTATTATGGGAATTCGACAATGAGTTCCCGACAAAATCCAACAGGTGTATGGGACAGTTCTTATCGAGGTGTTTGGCATCTTTCAGAGTTAAGTGGGTCTGCCATTGATTCCACTTCTTATGGTACTTCTGGGACAGTATCACCAGGAGGGGTTAGTAGGGGTGCGACAGGACAGATTGATGGGGCGTATGATTTTGGAAATAATGGGCAGGTTAATTTTGGTGATCCTGGTGATGGGCATCTTGATATGGGTACAGGAAGCTTTACTATTAGTCTTTGGCTAAATATAGACTGTAGTATCAATTGGTATCAATTACCTTTATATAAAGGTTCTGAAGACCAGTATCATCCTGGATATGATTTTGAAACAAATCAAGATGCAACATCACTCTCCTTTCGCATTTGTGATGATTACGAAAACTTGGGGGAATCACCTTTTTTAGATATTAATTTCGACAGTTGGATGTATATAACTGGAGTTGTTGATAGGACATTAAGTCGTATCCGCATTTATAAAAATGGTTTACAAGTAGATTTTGGAAATAACATTGCAAGTATAGGTAATATAAATAGTGATCAAGATTTCCTAGCATCTGCAGCATATGGTAGTTGGGAAATAGATGGGTTAATAGATGAAATAAGAATATGTAACATAACACGCTCAGCAGGTTGGATCGCTACTGAATATAATAATCAAGATGATCCACAATCCTTTTTAAACATAGGTCTTGAAGAATCGTTAGATAATACACCCCCTACATATTCCAATTTAATAGAAAGCTCGGATCCATTAGAATTAGGGCAAATCGAGGTTATTACGATAAACGTTTCTGATCCTTACGGGATTAACCAAGTGAAAATCGAATTCACAGGCACTAACCACTCCATGATCAATATTGGTGGAGATACATGGCAATATGATTCTTGGACTCCTAGTGCTGTAGGTAATTATTCATATACGATATGGATGGAAGATAATTATCATAATTGGAATTCTACCGTAGGTAATATTGAAGTAATTGATTATACTCCACCAACATATTCAAACCTAATAGAAAGTGCGGATCCTTTACAATTTGGACAAAATGAAACGATTGAAATTAAGGTATTCGATTTATCCGGTGTAAATCAAACCTTAATAGAATATGGACTCAGCCCTAAAAATCATAGTATGGTTTTTCAGGGTGCAAATAAATGGAGTTGGAGTAAATGGCAACCTACAATAGGAGTTCATACTTATAAAATCTATATGCAAGATAATCAAAACAATTGGAATATGACTAGTGGAAATATAACCGTAATAACCATTTACGCACCCTTTATTGAAAACCTGACAAAGAGTGAAGACCCTTTAGAATTGGGGAATGATATTATTATTACCGTTGATGTTTTTGATAATGAAACTTGGGTTGATACAGTATTGATCGAATTAGATGGTATAAATCGTACAATGAGCAATATATCAGGAAATTCTTATGAATATCTTTGGAATAGTTCTGATATTATTGAAAGTGGCTACTCAGTAGGGTTACCCATTACTATTAATTTTAAAATTTATGCAAATGATTCAGATAATAACTGGAATTCTTTAAGTAGTAGTTTTGATATTATAGACACAACTGGTCCCGCTTTTTCATCTCTTTATGAAAGTGCTGAAGAATTAGAACTTGGAGATATAGAGACAATCACTATTAATTGTACTGATTTAGCAGGAATTAATGAAGTTAAAATTTATTTTGAAGGGTCCAACCATTCGATGACAAACATAGGAGGAAATACATGGCAATATAATTTATCGAGTCCTAGTAGTGTAGGTAATAAATCATATACGATATGGGCAGAAGATAATAATACTAATTGGGGCTATATTAGTGATTCAATTTTAGTCCAAGATACAACTCCCCCATCATATTCAAATTTAACAGAAATTCCTAAAATTGTTGAATTGGGTACTACCTTAACTATCTCGGTTAAAGCCACCGATCTAGCGGAAATCAAAGAGGTCTTAATAGAATATGAAAATTTTAATCATTCGATGGGATATGCAGGTGAAGATATATGGGATTGCGATTTTTGGATTCCAACTTCAATTGGTAATTATAGTTATAAAATATTTATAAGAGATTATAATGAAAATTTAGCTAATCTTAGTAGTTGGATTTTGTTTGAAGATAATATCATTCCCACCTATTCTGGCCCAACCGAAAATGAAGATCCTTTAGAGTTAGGAGATAATCAAGTTATTAGCATAAATAGCTATGACTTCGCTGGTATTAACCAATGTTTAATAGAATTTGAAGGAGCAAATCATTCTATGATAAATATTTATGGAAATACATGGCAATTTGATTCATGGATCCCAACTAATTGGATTGTTCATAACTATACAATCTATATAGAAGATAATAGCGGAAATTGGAATTTTGTAATAGGAGATATTACAGTTCAAGATACAACGGATCCATTACCCCCTATTTTAACTAATGCACCAAGCGGAGACGTTAGTGGCAATTTAATATTTGATTGGATAGCAGGATATGATCCTTCAGGTATTTCTTATTACATATTAATAATTGATAATGAAATTGATCCAGATATCACCCCTGGATATGTCTATATATTCAATATAACAAGTACAGCTTATGAATTAACTGAAGAGCTTTCTCCAGGCACATATTACTATTTTTTGGCTCAAATAGACGGAACAGGACATCAAAGTCCATATACATGGGGTAGCTTCAGGATCATATTAAATACTAACGATAATAGTCTTATGATTTATGTCATTATTGCAGTGATTGTTGTAAGTGCAGTTGGGTCTATTAGTGCTATAACAATCGTAAGGAGAAAATCTCATAAAAAAATGGGGCCCCCTAAGAAAAAAGTGCCTTATAAAGTAATTTTCGGCCATATTAATGAATTAACAGGTCCAGAATTAACTTCGGATGAGATACAACTTCAAGATGTAATAAGTCAAAAAGTGCAAACCCAATCTTATAATGAAGTCTTACCTGATAAAGAAGATCTAGGAATAGATATTAATGAGATTAATGCATTAGGAGAGAAATTATTTGCAGAAGGAGCTTATTTAGAGGCAATTAAGCAGTTTGAACACGCAAAGGATCTTCTTTCAGAGAATGGTAGAAATGAAGAAGCAGTATTAATTTCCGATTTAATAGCTGGAATTGAGGGTTTAATTGAAGAGCGAGAGAAAATGTTAGAACTTTTGGAAACTGAGAAAATGGAGGGAGATGTCGGAAAAATCTTTGAACTATATTATGATATTATTGAGATATCAAAAAAAGTAAGAGATCTTGATGCAATAAATATGTTCCAATCAGAATTAGTTCAATATTTTCAAACTAACAGATTTAAATTAAATGATATTGAAAATTATAGATCAAATTTGGAACATGAGGCAGATTCATTATCAAATAATGGCTTTTTTGAAAAAGCAGCTCAAATATATGGAAAATGTGAGGAAATTTCCCAAATTTTATTGAATTTAGGAAAAAAAGAAGAACTAGCAAATGCTGAAAAATTTAGAAATAAAAAAATGAATGCTTCAAAGAATTTTCTTGATTTATAATTCTGATAAGAATTATTATTAAAATAATTCTGTACTCAAATTTTAAGAAATCTGGAATATAGGCAAAAATCTACATTACATCCAGAAATTATAAAAACACTAAACATTCGCAAAAGCACAATTAAATTGAATTATAATTAAAATACTTCGAATCGTTTCACCTAAAGTGGGATAAATTTATATAATTATACATTCATGTAACGGTTAATTAAGAATATATATTCCATTTTAGTTGGGTTTTAAATAATTTAGATTTATATTTTCATT
>JBHLLJ010000194.1:0-4815 GCA_048885705.1 Candidatus Hermodarchaeota archaeon
AAATATAACGTACCTAGAACTCCATATACAGCGGCTTGACCTAATCTATCTTTTTGTTTTTTAAAATGGGTTAAACATATTAGATAGTTTCTTTCAGAGTCTCTAAATTTTTCCAATTGAAGTTGGATTAAGGCAATATCACTTAATTCTTTAATATAGCCTGAATTTTTACCAAGTTCTTCTAAAAGTTTTAAATTTGCTAACTTTTTTTCCAATAAATAATATAATTCTTCTTTTTGAAGCTCTATTTCATTCTTTGTCATAGAAATTAAATAATAATTGTAATTCCTTTATTCAATCAATCTATAATAAATCTTCTAAAATCTTTGCTGAATCCTTTACATATTGAAAACATTTCTTCTCAAAAAAATCATTTTTTTCATAGTATTCTTTTCCTTCAGTCGTATTAATATCACAACCCAACAATTCCTTACAAATTATTGACCCATGCATCTTCTGAAATTGATTTGTAAACTCTCTTACGAGTTGATAGGTCTTATCTCTTGTTTCTGTATCGTCATTTAATCCCCTGCCATATCTTAAACCAAGGACCATGAAAGCCCCAGAAACTGCACCACACGTGTTTTGCAAACGACCCATTCCACCACCAAATCCAGTTGCTATTTTTAAAGCACTATTTTTATCAAGTCCATATTTTGAAGCATAAGAACCTAATATTGATTGAGCACAATTAAAATTTCCTCTAAATAAGGAACTAGCTTCTTCTATTCCTGACATTTTGAATAACTTTTTTGTATTAGGATTATTACAATTTTAAAGTATAAGAAATATAAAATTTCATATCTATTATATATCTAGTGATACAAGAAGCAATTAATTACAGAAAAAAGTTAATATTATGAAGTTTAAGGCGAGATTATTTGATAAACTAGATGATAAGAAGGTAAAATGTCATGTTTGTGCTAATGAATGCACAATCTTTCCCGAAAAGGTGGGAATATGTAGAACAAGAAAAAATTTTGATGGGGAATTATATACTTTAATTTATGGTTCAATGATATCATCTGGGAGTTTGGATCCGATAGAGAAGAAACCTCTCTATAATTTTTGGCCGGGTGCTACTGCCTATTCAATAGCTTCAATTGGATGTTCATTTAAATGTCAAAATTGCCAGAATTGGAATATATCACAGGCAAATCCAACAGATAATGGAAAAAATGGGTTCTATGACCTAAAAGGTTATGAAGGTCGTGGAATGTCATTAGTTGAAATGACTCCAGAACAATTAGAAAAAAAAGTTGTTAAGAGTGGAGCAGAAACTCTTGCTTATACATATAATGAGCCATTAATATGGCATGAATGGATTTTAGACACAGTACCTCTTCTTAAAAAGCATGATATCAAAACTATATTAGTAACGAACGGATATTCTACTCCAGAAGCAACAAAAGAACTAATTGATATAGGGATTGATGCAGCAAACATCGATATTAAAGCAATGACTGATGATTTTTATAAAAAAATATGCGGAGTAAAATCAGTTCAGCCCGTTTTAGACACAGCTAAACGATTTAAATCTAATGGTGTTCATGTAGAAATTACAAATTTAATTATCCCCGATTTAAATGATCAGAAGGAAGATATCCAAAAATTTTGTGATTGGATTGTTGAAAATTTAGGAAGAGATACTCCAACTCACTTTTCTGCATATCATCCTGATTTTAAAATGCCGTCAAACAAGCGAACTCCTTATGAAACATTAAATATGGCGTATAATCTTGCTGTAGAAGCAGGTTTGTATTTTCCGTATGTTGGAAATATAGCTCATGAAAAAGGAAGTAATACCTATTGTCCAAATTGCAATCATTTATTATTAGAAAGAAGAGGTTATAGTTTTAAAAAAATTGATGTTACCGACGAGAAAAAGTGTCCCAATTGTTCTTATGAGTTAAAAGATGATATTTTTGGTGAAATTAATAAAAAGCCTTCACACCGATTTGTATTCTTTTAATCTAATTAGAACCTTAGGTTCGATTTATCCTTTAAGAATAATAATAAAAAAAAGAAAGATTTAGAACAGATATCCTATCGAAACTCCTAAAACTAACACTAAGAATCCCTGAAGGAAGCAAAATCCTGCGACTATGAAAGCTATGGGAGGCCAAGAGATAAATTTTGAAATTTTCATTAATCCTCCAATATAGAATTTCGCTGTGAGAGCCACGATCGCAAAAATGACTATAAATAAGATAATGAAAAATAGTGTGGGATCCATGACGAGTCCAATAACGTCATAAACAATTCCTGGAATTACTATTACCAGAATTGATACTACAGCACTTCCTGCTAGGAGCCCAACCACACTTGCAATCGGAAGATCATTTAATGGCTTTAGAAGTGTAAGAATTCCAAAAATAATCAATAGCGTAGATGTGAAAATGCTTACTTCTCCACTTATAAATGCAATACTAGGAGGCACATTATATAATAATCCACTAACTCCGCTTAATATGGCAAAGATACCTACCACAAGACCTAGATAAGTGAGAACTTTTAGAAATTTTGTTACTTTCATATCCCAGTCTTCAATTTTCCGTTTCTTAACAGACCCTCGTCTTTTTGCCTCATAGACACCGAAAATTAACCACATAATTCCCAAGATCAAAACAAAGAAACCGGCCATTCCTCCTAAGGCGTGCATAAATGTTTGTAAAATCAATAAATTTCACTCCTTTAATTTGATTCGTTTATGATGAATTTATTTTGTTATTATATATTTATTTTGTTATTAAATTCTAATGGAGTCCAATAATTAAAAAATGAAGTTTGAAAGGATTACGTAATAAATGAGACTGATTTTTTTATATAATCCATATAAAGCTCAATTTCTTTAATTTTTTTATTTTCATCCCAAGAGTATTCTACTGCCATGATTTCAGCAACTTTACTAGCTGCTTTTAAAGCAATTTTGTGGTCTATCCATAATGACATTTCAGTTCGTCTACAAAAAACATCAATTAGATGAGGGGTTGGTTCATACCTTAAACAGTAGAGAATTTCTGCTTTTATGAAATCATTTTCTTCAATTATTTTCTCTTTCATTGATTCATCTTCTTTTATCATTTCTAAGATTTTAACAGCACCTTTACCATATTGGGTATAGAGATGATCTGCAATATCTGAATTTAACTTAAAGCCAAAATTGTTTAATTCTTCTAACCAAACGTCTTTTTCCAAGCCAATTATAAAAGGTTGTCTACTGAAATGTTGCTCTCGATATAATTTTGAAAAAATATCTTTTTCATCTATCTTATTGAATAAATCTTCTGCCATAGCACGCCATTCTGTTAACTTTCCCCCAGTAATTGTCAATAAACCATCATCAGAGAAAAATATAATATGTTTCCGGGAAACTTCACTTTCAGATTTACCCTTCTGCATTATTAATGGTCTTATTCCAGCATAAGTTGAGAGGATATTTTCATATCCTAATTTGGCATTTGGGAAAAATTTTTGAGTCGATTTAATTAAATAATCAGCATCCTCTTTAGTACAATAAGGATTAGCTAAATCTCCATCGAAATCGGTATCTGTTGTACCAATAATGGTAAAATCTTTATTTCTTGGTAGTACAAAATAAACTCGAGCATCAATTGGTGAATAAAGAACATCTGCCATTTTATTTTTAATGTCTTTACGTCTATATTGCAAATGAACCCCCTTAGTAGGCCGGATGAGAGGTTTTGGAATAACTTCAGGATATCCATCAAGTAATTCATCTGTCCAAACGCCAGTAGCATTTACAATTAAAGTACCTTTTATTTCAAACTTGTTATTTTTCTCTAGATCTTCACATTTAACACCTATAACCTCATTATTATTTTTAACATACCCAATCACCTTGCAGTAGTTTAGTACATCAGCACCCCTTATTACTGCTTCTTTTAATGTTTCAATTGTTAATCTAGCATCATCAATATTATTATCATAATATATAACTCCTCCTAAATTTCCTTCTCTTAAAAATTCAGGTTCTAATTCAAAAATTTCCTCAGGAGAATGCCATGTATGTTTTTGATAATTTTTAAATTCTGATTTATCATCACTTAAAAAGTCATAAATTTTGATTGCAGCAGTTAACTCTCGCCTTTTATATTTTCCTCCATCGATCAATGGTAAATAGAATGGAATAGGTCTAACTAAATGGGGAATGTGTATTCGCATCCAATTTCTTTCTCTACAAGCTTCTTTCACTAAATCCATCTCTCCATGGGTAATATATCTTAACCCTCCATGAGCCATTTTTGAACTTCGTGAAGAAGTTCCTGCAGCAAAATCCTGCATATCAATACATGCAACTTTTAATTCTCTCATTGCTGCTTCTCTTGCAACACCCGCACCAGTAATACCTGCCCCAATAATTATAATGTCATAGTGACTTTCTTTGAGTTTGTTAACAATTTTATCTCTATTCTTAAAATTCCATGATTGATCAAATAAGTTTTTCTCCAAAACTTCCATAATTATCATTTTAAAGAATTTTTAAGATTAATTTAATCTTGTGTATTATTTCTCATTGAAAAATTTGTGTTTAAAGAGATTTTTTAAATTTAGTTTTTCGTGTGGATAATACATATTTTTTCGAAATGTAAAGATTTAAAATGAAAAATTAAGTTCATTTATAAGTACGCCAAATTTTTGAATCAAAAATGGATGTTTAAAGATGTCAAAATCTGGAAAGAAAAAAGTATTAATTGTCGATGATGCTACGTTTATCAGAAATAGGATTAGAAAAGTAATTGAAAAGATTGAATATGCTGATGTAGTAGGTGAAGCTTCAAATGGAGATGATGC
>JBHLLJ010000195.1:0-4809 GCA_048885705.1 Candidatus Hermodarchaeota archaeon
ATAAAGAAAAACTTTCTCTAAGAGGATTTATTGGAGTTGTGATTACTTTCATTGGAGTAATAATAATTTTATTTTAATTTTATTTCAAGGAGATTTACAATTAAAATTAGTAGTATATATAAATATATATTAACTAATTTTATAAAAATAAATTTGCTAGAAGTATTATTATTAATCATAACCTTTAAATATATATCTTTATATACAAGTTTGGGTATAATAAAATATTAGATTTAAATTAAATAATTAAGGCGTAAAACCACAAAATGACAATTAAAGAATTATATCAAATTATCCTGAGTATTATTGGAATGTCAGGATTGATAGCTCTTGCTGTTGTTTTTTTGGTTCTTGCTGGTATCTTTTTTTAGGTTTTTTATAATTTAAGATTAAACTACTTTATATTTACATTTGTACTTTTTTGGCGATAAAATTCCCTTAAACTAATGGAGTTTACCTTATATATCATGCTGATTTTCTAATTGTAAAGAATTAAAATTATTTCTAAAATTGCAATATAAAAAAAATAATGTTGGTTTAGAATGATTTTTCAGACTTTCGAAGAAGTTATGTGGTTTTTAGTATTTTACCTTATAGTCCTGTTAATTATGGCAATTTTTCTGAAACTTGCTTTAGGATTCTTTAGTAAAGCAAGAAATACAGAATTTGGCCATGTGTTCTTAACAGCATTTCTAATAACAGTTACATTTGCTTTAGTTTTTCTATTTTTAGGAGGTTGGCTTGCGTGGCTTATAGCATTGGTTGTGACATGGTTATTAATTAGTGTAAGCCACAATGTGGGATTCTTAAGTGCAATCGTTATAACTGTAATAGCCTTTCTATTATATGTCCTCGTTGTTATCTTACTTAGTGCCTTATTAAATGTAACTATTGATATATTACCTTTTTGAATTTAATCAAATCTTTTCATTTTATTTCTAATCAAAAATTTTAATTATAGAAATTTCCGACTTAAAAAAATCTGTTACCCTCTTAATCGAAAAAATAATTTAATAATAGATTAATAGGATGATTTAAATAGTATTTTTTCAAAACATATATTGTTCAATCCTAACGGTTTGAACGTCGAGAAGAGGTATTGTTACCTCAATGCATTGGCACCGCAAGGTTATCAGTAGCGATATGGAAAGAGATTATGTGTAAAAGCATAATCCGAACTAAAATGTGAACCAATAGGTTTATATTCGGTGTTCGATCTGGCCAATTCGCAAGATTTGGTAAGGTTATCAAACGATAGCACCATTCAAAAAATAAGCAATTATCTGATGAATGGTATTTCTTTTCACGATGCAAACTGTATCAATGTATTGAGAAATTCTTCGCTCAGGTGAAGATTAACATTACCATTGCAATGAACGCCCTAAAGCTTTCATTTGCAACTTCTCGTCCCTTCTTTCTCTTCTTATAATTACATATTTATTTATTTTTGATAGAATAGCTGTTTGCAATTCCCATTTAATGTAATTATCGTTATATACAACAAGCGAACCATAAATTAGATAATCATATAATATTAATTTCTGAAGTCTCTTTAACTCATTAATTATAATTTTATAATTCCAAGTATCCTCTTTTGAATACCAATTATTCTCAATACAGTTTGCTAAATCTTTGAGAATTAGTGTGCCTTCATTCTCATTTAAGAAAGGTATGTTAATTAATGTATGGAGTAATATTCGCGTTTCTAAAATAGGAATCATTCCTTTTTTTCCTTGTTTTAAGATTTCATTAAATAATTTTGAGAGCTTAAGGTCAATAATAAAATATGTTGATTGAGTATTAAGAATCGTTTCAAGGCATATTAATTCTTCAAGACTAATTTTTTACACCGTTTTATTTTTTTAATTGTTTTGCTGCTAAAAGTAAAATTTTACAAGACTATATAAAAAAAAATTAATCTAAATCTCAAAATATAATATTTTTACTTCGCCAAAGTTTCACATATCTTTTGAAATCTTTAACAGAAAGCCCTAAATCATTATAAATTTTTTTAGTTTTCTTCTTTTCTTTCAGATGTGGTGGTTTAGTTCTTACCTTTAATTCCCAATCATAATAAGAATCTGAACTTGTCACGTGAAATTGAATTAAACTTAAGCTTTTAAGTTGAAAGAGTCCGACAAATTTCAGAAATTTATGTTATAATTATAATTAGAAACGCATTCTATTCTAAATCAATTCCACAATTGGAACATATTTTCGCGCTTTCTTCGACTTTTTTTCCACAATAGGAGCAATATTTAATTTTAATTCCTTGAATCATATCAGTTTTAGTAATTTCTTCTCTTTTTGAGCTTTGTCGGTATGTGTTTAAGAGCGAAAATAAATGAGAAAAAAGTCCATCATACCATGATTTTTTTAATTTTTCCACTCTAAAAATATTTCGAGCAAGTGGTATCGCCTCAACCCTAATTAATGTTTGGTCTCCCTCCAATGTATAAAAATTTATAATAATTCTCTTTTTCCAATTCGGATCATGGCCAGTATTAGTCATCATTGTTCCTTGCTTCGCCTCAATGAAAGTAGGAGGTGTTGACTTTTTGATTTTCGCTTTATATTGACCATTTAACCATTGGAATGTTAGATCAAATGCCTTCTGCACATCTATTTGAAGTTTTTCCTCATAAATTACACTTATTCTCATAATATTATGTAATCTTACTACTAAATTCAGTCAATCCTGTTTTAATATTATTCATCATAAAAGATATTTACGGAAAAATTAAATTATATATAAAATGGCATTATTCCAGGGAAATATATATATGCCATCACAACTTTTAAAACAATCCCAGGAAGAATATTTTGAGTTTTTACAAATAAAAACGCAAGTACAACTTGATTAATAAATGTTAGAATTGAATTTAGTAAAAGACTATTGAGGTAATCTTCAAGTATATATGGATAAAATAGAAATAGGGCCAAATTGGTAATTATAAGAAAAGGTAGAACCAAACTCGCGTTTATAATTATTGCTGTTGATTTATTCACTTTTCTTAAAAGCAGTGTTAAAATTAATCCTCTAAAAAGTAATTCTTGCCATAAAAATAAGCTAGAATTTAAAATTAATCCCCATAATTCATATTGTACATAAATACGAAGCTCAAATATTTGATAATACATATTTGTTGTGATAATAGTCATAAGTAAAATTGATATAAGTCCTAACCCAGCCCACGCAAGAACTTTTATAAAAGGTTTTAACCATCTTGCTTTAACACTAAATAAGTATTGATCTATTGGTTGTTTTCCATTGGGTAATCCTAAAATCCTTGGAAACATGATAAAAAACAGGGGAATAAAACTAAGATTGAATAAAATAACTCCTAATAAATTGATTAGAGATTCATAAAATTCTATATATATAGAAAGAAAAAAACTCAAAAAAAAGTTTGATAAAAATAAGTTAATGTAAAATAAAGTGAATATAAGAGCTATACTTACCCACGTATGGTTTGCTAATCCCATAAGTCTTGTGTTTCTCTCCTTAATGATCGGAAACATTTTATTAAAAATCAGAGTACATATTATAGCACCAACTAGAGTCGTAATAAGATAGAATAATGCTATTAAATTCAATTCTGCATTAATATAAAAAATAAGTATAAAAGATAATATCCAAAAAATAAGGCTATATTGAATGCAAACAATTAGAGTCCATTTGAAAATTATATTCTGAGGATTTACCTCTTCTATTACATAACGTTTTCTAATTTTATTAAAACAAAAAATTTTTAATTCAAATGTTAAAATGAGAAATATCCACATAAATGGTAATGAGATAAATGTGATAAAAAAGTAAATTGGTAACCTTGGACTCAGAATATATAGAAAGAGTGGAGAAAAAAGCGTTGAGGTTTGTATAATAATCATTAAGGCGAGTTTAGCCTTAGCTCTGTCTCGATGATTTATTGGGAGTGCTGCTAAAATAGTCTCTCCAGATATATCTATGTTTGATAATCCATAGACTATCATTCCAGAAATAATTGGAGAAAAAATTAATATCCCTAGGAAATAAGTTACAGAATCCCTTACCATAAAGATAGGACCATCAATGTTTCCAATGTTAAATGAAAATGTAAAGATACATGATAAAATTATTGGCATTATCAAGGAGAGAAAAACTTTTACATCATGCGTAATTATTGAGAGATCCTTGCGTAAAAATGCAACTACTGGAGTAAAGGTTCTTATTTTCACTTTAATTTTTTCTTTTTTTTTCTTTTTTTTTATATCTGTTTTTTTATTAATAGTTAAACTCAAAGTTGTGATTTTAGAAAGAACTTTAGATGTTTTCATATGAATCATATAAGTTATCAAAATAAAAAGTCCTAAACCAACAAATATGCTTATCCACATGTAAAAAGAGATTTGAGAAGGTGTTATTACTATGAATAATAAATAACTGGGATTAAAAGGAAAGGGAATAATACTTAAAATAACATTTGTAATAGGAGCTTGTTCATAATCGAGAAGGAATAGAAAAATATCATCTATGGAACTGAAAATCCATTGAATTAGATAAATACTCCCTAAAATTACAGCAACATAGCTTAATATATTGAATAATCTAATTATGAAGGTTTTTTTGGGGCTAGCATATAGAATCCCATGAAGTCGTGCTCCTAATATGATAAGTAAATCGAATGAAAAAAGAGTATTTATCAATGAAATAATGAGACTAACAAGAAAAAGCAATACATTTTGTGTTTGAATTAACATAGTAATTGGAAAACCTAGTACAATTATAATAATTGGGATATCAAAAGTTCTAAAAATGGTAAAATAAGC
>JBHLLJ010000196.1:0-4769 GCA_048885705.1 Candidatus Hermodarchaeota archaeon
GGGTTTTCCTAAATGTTCCTATTAATCAGTATTGGAGAAATGAAATTACTATAATGACTTCTTATGGTGCAGCACCAGAAGATCTTGATGAAGCATATAATTGGATCCTTTCCAAACGAATAAATGTAACAGATTTAATTACACATAGATTCCCATTTAACAAAGCTCAAGAAGCCTTTAAAGTAGTTTGTGAGGCTGGTGAATCAATTAAGGTAATTTTAGAACCAGATAAAGATTAATAAAACAATTTAACTTATTTCAGATATTCGCTCCGTTCTAAATGTTTACTTAATATTTGAGATTCCCAGTAATTATATATTTTTAACATAAATCCACTCATTTTTCTTTTTGGGAAGAATATGTCTAACTTAAGAAGATCATTAGTAGTAATGTTGGATTTATTTGATTTTTTAAGAGTAATTATAGCTTGATCAACCATGGTTTGATTTTTTACTATTTTTTCTCTCATGTATGTAAATGGTGTATTATCCGGGTTTTTTACAACATAGGAATGACTTGAGGTTAAAAATTTAGTCTTTTCAAGAAAAATGGACTCAGCGAGATCGATGTCTTTTACGTATTGTTCAATAGAACATTCCTCAAAACCATACCACGGACCAAATCCATTTTCCCCTGGTTTACTTTGATCAAAACCTAAACAACTAATGTGAATGATTCTCTCTTCTGGAAGGAAAAAACCAATATGAGATTTGGAATGCCCTGAAAAATGAATCGTTTCAGCTGTAAAATTTTCAAATTTTAATATACTACCTGGGCTAAATGGATTAACATTATCACAATTTTTATATCCGTTTAGTTCACCAAATTTTTCTATAACTGAAAAATCCATAGCTTTATTGAATCCAAACCCTTCATAAAAGTTATGAAGCGCTAATAAATATGCGTGTTCGGGTATGGGAGCATGAATCATAGCGCCTAAAGCCTCCCATTGATGTATATGCGTTATATGATCCATATGAGCATGTGTACAAACATAATCCGATACTGGTCCATAAAGATCTTCAATTTGCTTTATTAAATAAGGTTCAATATTCAAATCTAAGACAATAGATTTTGAATTTCTCCCTTTTTTTGGCAATATAATAAGTCCATCACAACAAGAAAAATTACCCGATGTTTTTATTTGATGTACAAGTAAAATGTCTTCTTTTACTCTACTGATTTGAAGGTTATTTATTTTTGGAAGAGACATTAATGTATAATATGTTCATACTTTACCCAATTGCATTAAAAAATAAAACAATCTTTAATAAGTTGACTTTAATATAAATTGAGTCTTAAAAATTCTATTATATTTCTACATAAAGATAGAAATCTCAAATATCTTAGGTAATATATGAAATTAAATTAAGAAAAAAGGAAATTAAAAAAAAAATTATAAACCTTTAGGACCTTGTTTATAGATTTCATAAGCTTCGTCTACAGAAACATTTTCATGGACAATTGCTCTCACAGCTTTAATCATTCCAAGAGGAGAATCGCTTTGGAAAATATTCCGACCCATGTCAACTCCAACGGCCCCTTTTTCTACAGCATTCTTTGACATTTGTAAAGCATCTCTTTCATCAATTTTCTTGCCTCCTGCGATTACTATTGGAGCAGGACATATACTGGTAACTTCCTCAAAATCATCACAATAATAAGTCTTTACAAATGTCGCTCCCATTTCAGCAGCCATCCTACTTGCCATTCCAAGATATCGTGCATCTCGCACCATTTCTCTTCCTACAGCTGTAACTGCTAAAGTAGGGATTCCATAAGTATTACCTTCGTTGATCAGTTTTGAAAGGTTCATTAATGTCTGCTTTTCATATTCCCCTCCAACAAAAATAGAGCAAGTAATAGCAGAAACGTTTAACCTAATAGCATCCTCAATTGAAACGTTAATTTCTTCATTTGATAATTCCTTTAACATTGAAGCACCTGCTGATACTCTTAACACGATTGGTACATCCAATTCTGAAGGTACACAATTTCTAAGCATCCCTCTTGTCAGCATAAGTGCATCAGCATATTCAAATAATGGTTTCATGTCTGTGAAACACTTTAATTGACCTGGGATATTTCCAAAGTATCCGTGATCGATTGCTAACATTACACAACGTCCACTCTTTGGTTTTATTATCCTGTTAAAGCGGTTTTGAAACCCCCAGTCTCCTACTACAACCATTTTTTGTTCCCTTTTTAATATTTTGAATATGATTTACAATTATTTCTTTAAAATAATTAATGATCTCTATTTTACTTTTTCGAAAAAAAATGAAAAAGTAAGGGGAATAAGAAAAAATTATATAACGCTTAAGAATTCTCCAACTCTATTCTTGATTTTTTCAACAATTTTTTTTGAGATATTTCTTCTAATAAATTCTTTTATCAAATTCAATCGATAACTACTAATTTTCTTACTAAAAGCTTTTGATAACTTATCTATCAATTCATCATCATAAATTTCGCTAACATCTTGGAGGATTGATACAGCATAATGAACTTCACTCACAAAACCAGAAATGTCATATTGTAGAAGTTTGAGTTGTTCTTTGTCGTCAATAATTTCTAGTGCTCTTTCAACGATCTGTTCCTCAAATTTCATCTTAGTAGTCCATGGAGTTTGATAAATATGCTGTGAAACATCCATTATTAAAGCATTTTTATCCTTTACTTTAATTTTATTAATATCGGGATCCTCAATTATATGGATTGTTTTACTTCTCTTGTACAACTCAGGTAATATATTATCTCCGACTGAATTTAACAAATCTTCAGAATACTCAAATTTTTCATCTTTTATGATATAAGAAGGGTAATTAAATATTTTTGCATGAATAAGGCTAAAAATACCATAGACTCCAAAAAGCTGAATTAAACTTCTAAGATTTATCCTACCAGCAATCTCGCGTTCAACTTCTGGAGAAACCTTGCCCATTATTATATCAATTTTTTCATAGCCTCTGATATTTCCTTTTGTATCTATAAAAACGATAAATTGGTGTTCTGGGCATACGGCATTGATTGGTATTTGTATTTTAATTGTTCCAAATTTTTTTTGAGCAAAAACCGCTTCAGGAATATTAATGGTTTTTACTTTTTCACAAACTGGACACTTAACATCAATTTGTCTAAATGTGTCAGCTATCATGCAATATTACTAATTATAATTTCTAATATTAATAAATAGATGAATTCTCCATAAAAATCTTGACTGATTTTTTTACAGTTTTATGTCAAATTTCATTAACTTGCACTTCATAAAAAAAGTCATGACGTCTAAGAAATAAGCTTTAGAAATCTGGGTTTCCATTCTTCATAATCCATTACATAATTTACTCCACAAACCTCATTTAGTTTCTTACTTTTAATAAAGTTATTTAATTCTTTTGCCCCCTCCAATGTTGAATTGAATGGACCATAAGGATTTAGTATAAAATTCTGATCTCTTAGCACTAAATAATCACAAATAAAAAGAGTTTTTTCAAAAATATAAAATGTAAATCCTGGTGTGTGACCATCTATATGAAAAGCTTCAATTCCTATAATTTTAAAATCTTGCTCAAATATTTTATCAAAAGGATGATTTGCGGCAAACTTATGTTCCGAATCTTTCTTATGGATCCAAATGAATGCGGTATAGTGTTTTCTATATAAATTAGACGCTCCCAAGAAATGATTGTGTGTAAAAAAGATTTTATCCATTGGTTCTAAATCTTTCCTAAAAATAGAGGGACAATCGATCCAAAAATTTTTACCTTCAATATTTAGACAATATGCTGAATGTTCAAGTCCTATGTGAGGATAAGAATTTAAACGAAATACCTTATCATTCACCTTAGACCTAATTATTCTATAGTTTCGAGAACCCTCTTCAGCCGTAATAAAATTTTCATTCGAAGAACCACAAAATGGGCAGAAATCCGGATAATAATTTATCATATTATATCCACATTTCAAGCAAACATATTGAGCTTCCAACATCTTATTAATTCATGATTAGGTTTTTAAGATTTTAAATTTTTTACCATATAATACTTAATCAAGGTGATTTATATTACAATTGAAATTTCGACAAAAGATTCCGACTATATGTATGATATCGTGCAAAAAATAATTGATGAATGTGGTCCTCGAATGCCATGTAGTCCTCAAGAAGCTAAAGCAGCTGAACTTATCAAAAAAGAATTGGAACACACATGCGATGAAGTTATTATTGAAAAGTTTACATGCCATCCACGTGCTGCTCTTGGCTGGATAAGAATAGCATTAATTTTAGTAATATCATCATTTTGTTTATTCTTTTTAATTCAAATGTTTCTATATTCCAATTGGATGTTCATTTTTTCAATTTTAGCATCTTTCTTAACATTTCTAGCAGTTTTAATTGCTTGGGAAGAGTTTTTCAGCTATAAAGAGTTCGTTGATCCAATATTTAAGAAGAAGGAGTCTCAGAATGTCATAGGAAAGATAAAACCTGATGGTGAAATTAAGAAAATCTTAATCTTCTCTGGACATCACGATAGTGCCTTACAATTCAATCTTCTAAGATATTTAAAATACGGCTATGCCATAATAAATTTTATTGGTTTGGGTATTATGTTTTTTTGGTTTATATGTTCTATTCTTTTCGTCATTCTTTCTATATTCACTTTCGCAATAAATCTCACTTTGCTTTATGGAACATTTTTCAACTTAGCAATTTGTTTATTAATAATTGGAGCCATCCCAATTGTGTCATTATTTTTCTTTGTAACTCCTGG
>JBHLLJ010000197.1:0-4743 GCA_048885705.1 Candidatus Hermodarchaeota archaeon
ATTCTATAACTATCCTTATGTTTATGCCCAGCTTTTCGTTTATGCTCTTTATCAAACTTATAAAAAAGAGGGAAAATTATTTGTTCCCAAATTCAAGAAGCTTCTTGCAGCAGGGGGTAGTGTTTCACCAGAGGAACTTGGTAAAATTGTTGGATTAGATATCACCAAGAAAGACTTTTGGAACTTAGGAATAAAACAATACGAAGATTTTGTGAACCAATTGGCAGATCTTATGAAATAATTAAGTCTACCTAAATAAAAATTTTTTGTCCTATTCTTTTTTTTACAATATTTTAATGTTAAGTGGAGTTCTTGCCATGGAAGATGTTTTTTCCATGGCAAGAGTTGTGAATAAATGGCTTATATTGTGTTTGGTTCTGCTAAAGGTGGATGATGGAAGCATGGTGTTGATAATTTGAGAAATATAAGGTGTAGGAGTTGATCCTTTCTTTATTGGGAATATGCTTTACATTTATTAGCATAATTTAAAGGTCAATCCATCCACCTAATTTTCGAATTTTATATTATTTTTAGACTTTTTCTTAACACCTCCTTATTGTTTATTCATAAAGTATAACACTATGTTTTATTTCTGGGGTTTCCAAGTATCTAGATTTTTCAATAATTCTATGACTAATCATTTCCGGGTTACAATTCCATTTGTAGTCTTTCCTAATCCCTGTAAATATCACACCAAAATGAGTGGATTTACAACAGTTGATTTTCCTCCCAAACGAAAATTCTTCTCCACATTCATCGCATTTTATCATAAATTTCATACCTCTTATTATTTTTTATGCTATAAAGCTTCATACCTTCTTGGTTTATTATTTTGATGAATTTTTATTTTCTCTGGTGTTTTTTGTTTGATTCTTTTTATCACTTTCGCAAGTCCATTAGGACTTTTATAACCCATAGCCATCGACCATTCCGCTGCTGACGAAATTCCAATTTCTTTTAGCTTTTCTAAACATATTTGCTCATAAGTTCTTGGGATTTGTATAATCATCTTTAATCTCTCTTGAAATCGCGTTCTAAACTGTTTCAAAGACATTTTTTAACAACAATTTTATTTTAGATTGTGGGAAATGATTCCCATTATTCTTATTAAAATAATGTAGATTATAGACATATATAAATTTTTCGGTGAATATCTAAACGTTTCAGTAGATTTTATTAATTTATCTGAACTTTAATATAATTAACCTTTTCTTTTTGTGAACATGATTATAATAATATATGATTTTGTGTTTAGAATATTAAAAAATATTATAAAATATAGATGAATAACTGAACAAATAAGAAAAAATCTCTCGACACCCAATTTATACATTAATGAATAAAAATGTAAAGATCTTTTTCTTAGGAAAAATAATTTGAAGATATTATTATTAATATTATAATTTTACAATAGATTGCTACAAAGAGACTCCATTTGTAAGAATATTACATTCAAAACTAATAATACGCCTTTTATTCATTCAATTTTTGATATACCTAGTATTAAATCCTTTACATCTGAAAACCAATAATAAAAGGAAAGAAATGCTCTCTTTATTTTTTCATAGTTTCTTTTTCTATTAAGTCAGCATAAGAACTAAATTCTTTGATTGTATTTAATACAAAATGAGTATTGGTGCGCTCTACATTTGGAGATTTATGAATTTCCTTTATCATTTTACTTAGATCTTCTCGTGTCTTAAATCTTGCCAATATGAGAGCATCATAAGTTCCTGTGATATCATAAACCCCAAAAGTATTAGGATTTTCAGCGATTTTTTCCTCTACTTCAAACATTTTTCCTTTAGAAATAGTTACTTCAATAAATGCCATGATTCCATATCCTAACTTCTCATAATTAATCTGGGCGCCATAATTTTTAATAATACCTTTTTTCTCCAAATCCTCTACATGATTTTTAATTGTTACAGGAGATTTATTACCCAAATCTTTCGCAAGTTGGCGTAGTGAGATTCGACTATCTATACTTAATTTCTTTAAGATCTCAATATCTAATTCAGAAAGATTATCAAGATTAGATTTTTCAACCATATCTTATAAAGTCATAGAATTATTATAAAAGTATACAATTGTCCAAAGATAAACTGAAAAAATATCCAAATGTTCAATTTTTCCATCGACAAAAATTTTAGAATATATCATTCGATCACATTGATTAAGTATTATTGATCATTTATAAGCTTTTTACTCCATTTTTGTAAACATATGAACTAGAAAAGATTAAGATTTTTATATATATGATCATAATAATATTTATAGAGTTAATATTAGGGAATATAATTATAGTGGTTAAAAAAAGAAGAAACAAAAAGGAAGATTGGAAATGATTGAAAAGAATGATCCTAAAAGGAAAGATTTATGTGAAACAGTAATAGAGAAGATTAAGGAAGATGATATTAAATTTATTTACCTACAATTTACAGATATTCATGGAATTATTAAGTCATTTGAGATAAATTCCAAAAGGATCGAAGAAGTTTTTGAGGATGGCGAAAATTTTGATGGAAGTTCGATAACAGGATATGGTGCAATTGAAGAGAGTGATAAAGTTGCACTTCCGGATCCAAGTACATTTTATCTTTTACCATGGAGGAAGGAAAATAAGGTAGCTCGAGTTATTTGTGATATTTTTAAACCTGATGGAAAACGATATGAAGGAGATCCTCGATTTATTTTACAGCGAGCTGTAAAAAAGGCTGAGGAACATGGCTATACATACTATTGTGCTCCAGAAATGGAATTTTTTATTCTCACTCCTGATACTAAGCAAGAATTTAAACCCTCAGATCTAAGGGGTTACTTTGATTATGACCCTTATGATTTTAGTGAAATGATACGGTACAAAATTGCGGAATATTGCGATGCTATGGGAATTAACGTGGAATGTATCCATCATGAAGTTGCTTTTGGCCAGCATGAGATAGATTTTCGTTATGATCAAGCTGTAAATTCAGCTGATAATACAATTACAATCAAAACGATAGTTAAAACTGTTGCTGCGAATAAAAACCTTATTGGAACCTTCATGGCTAAACCATTTCATGGGATAAATGGTTCGGGGATGCATGTCCATCAATCTTTATGGAACAAGGGAAATAATTTATTTTATGATGAAAATGATAAAGATCATATTTCGCTTTTAATGAAAAAATGGATCGCAGGGCAATTAAAGCATGCTAGAGCTATGTGTGCTGTCCTAAGCAGCTGGCCTAATTCCTACAAAAGATTAGTTCCAGGGTATGAAGCCCCAATATATCTAGGGTGGGGGTTCAGAAATCGGTCACCATTAATTAGAGTTCCCGATTTTCATGGTCGTCCTAACGCTGCAAGGTGTGAGATTCGATGTCCAGATCCATCTGGAAATCCATATTTGCAATTGAGTGTTCTTTTGACTTCTGGCTTAGAAGGAGTATTATCAGATGATATTGAAATATATGAACCAACAGATAGAAATGTTTATCATCTTACTTCTAAAGAGATGGAAAAGGAGGGAATTATATCATTACCAGGGAGTTTACATGAAGCATTAACAGAATTCAAAAATTCTGAATTAATGAAGGAAGTATTTGGAGAAACTGCATTTAAGAATTATTATTATGCAAAATTAGAGGAATTTGATGCTTACAGAGTCATTGTAAGTGAGTGGGAAAGAAATCGGTATATAAGATTATAAATCCTGAAAAATATTTGATAGGTTTATTCACTACTTTAGAAATAAGTAAAAAAGTTAATGGAATAATTAAAGCACATCCTGATTTAGAAATAAAAACAGGTTGCTTTTATCTAGAAACAAATACAAATTATATGCTTCTCCTGTCAAAAGATATGGAAGGGCTAGTTTCAGATGTTGATGCAATTCACCAGATTCATGAATCTTTTTAATGTAATCTTTTCCCATTTGATCTTTTGGATGAGCTTTTCCTGCAAAAATAAATTGAACATTAAATCAAATATTTAAATTTTTGATTTTATATTTATAAATGTTTCTTCAAGTAGGTTAAGATATTCAATTAAAACTTTATCTGCTTTAGATTTTTCATCATATAATCGGTTAACAACGGTTAAAACATATTTTGGAAAAATAATATCAATATAAAAATCAGTGAGAAGCGTGTAATATTCGATATTATCCTCACCTTTGAATACTTTGATCAAATTTGTGTCCCATAATTTCTTTAACACCGTATAAATGTCACTTACCCCTTTACTTTTTAGCTTTTCAAAATCTTTCATGGTTACTATTGCTGTTCTTAGCAAGCGTAATGTTTCATATACTTCAGGATCGACTAAAATATCAAGAAGTTTAACATTATCTTCTTCAGTTGGATGATATTCCTTAAAGAATTTCTGAACTTCATTTTGATATTCTTCTACAAATTGGACTGGTAAGCCATGATTCACAGGATCTTTAAATAATTTATCAGAAGGTACACGGAGCATAAAAATATCTTTTGTAAGAAAGATAAGTTCAGATGGAATTCCTTTAACCGACGCCACTTTGATTAATTCACTCTTAATTAGATCGGCTAAAATTGCTTCTAAATCAATAATAGTTTCCAATTCTTTATCTCGAATCCAAATAGTTAATTCTGATTTAGTAATGATACCATAATCTCTTAGTAAATTGATGATTAACCGCTTTATATCATCCTGATAATAATAGATAAGTTTTTGCTCATTATTAAGGGACGGATATACTGATAAACGCTGAAAAAGTGAGGG
>JBHLLJ010000198.1:0-4739 GCA_048885705.1 Candidatus Hermodarchaeota archaeon
GTTGGTGGGCACCTTCTCAAGATCTGCCAATTTCTAAAGTAATCCATTTAGGTTATGGATTTGATATCAATGATGCACATGTCCTGGAATACTTTAAACAGGATAAGAAAACAAAAGTTATTTCAATTTTCTTAAGAGAGATCACTGATGAGATTATTAATGTCGTGAAAGAATTAGCCCCATTAAAACCAGTTTTATTCTTTTACGTTGGAAAAGATGATGAAAGAGAGAAAAAATTAGTCGACGTAGGTGGAATCCGCGTTCTTAACTATATTGAACTCTTTGATATTGCAAAGATATTTCTATGGTGCCCAGAACCAAAAGGATCTAATTTAGGGATAATAGGACCAAGTTCTGGAGCAATTTATTTAATTGTTAAGGAAATGAGAAATCAAGGATTATCACTCGCAAGAGTAACTCAAGAGCACCGAGATATTATTCTTAATAAAGTAGGAGGTTCGACATGTAGATTAGGAAATCCGGTAGATTACTGGCCTCCTGAAAGGTTTGTCGGGACAAAAATCTGTGAAATCTACAATACCTCTTCTAAAACCTTACTGAAAGATGAGGCTGTTGATGGATTAATTTTAGCCTTAGAATTTTTTATAGAAATAGAATTTGATTTTACCATTTTTGAAAATATTAAAAAAGCATTTCCCAATAAACCAATACTCGCAATTTTAATTCAAGCAGAACGTGAAGGAGCGAAAAGGGTTATAAAAGCTGCTTCCAATTTAAAGATCCCCGTTTTTGAAAATGAAGTAGAACGTGCAGTTAGAGGATATAAGTTACTTCACGATTGGCATTCAAAAATAAAAAAGAAATAGAAAATTAACTAGAAAATATATCTTTCAATTCATCAGGAATTATTGCTGATTCATCCATTAATGAAAGAGCATAAACTTTATCGCCACATTTGCATTTTTTAGCTTCAAATAAATAGAATTTGAACTCATTTTTCCAATTACATGTTTGAATGCTTTTTATTTCAGCAACCTCTCCACAAACACAATAAATTGCCATATTTGGGGAATAATTAGGTATAATTGTTGCAAAATCATCTGGAGCTTTTTCAAATTCACAAGTGTTTAACATATCGTTAATTTTTTCAGCATATTTATCTCTTAGAGTTGGTTCAAAGTAATTTATAATTCCATCATGTCCCTTTATGTTTGTAAGCACAATAAAGTTTTTTTCCATCTTTTCTTTTTTTCCAGGAATTACTGGTTCTTGGTATTGTTGAAGTTCTTGAGGCACTGGAATAGGCTCTACACCTGAGGGATATTCAAAAGTATAAACGTATTGCATTGCTCCTCTAATATTCCTTTGATTTATAAGATTTAAGTTCTCATAATCTCTACTGTGGAGAACAAATTTTATAAGTTGAAGAGGGACTCTTAATTCTAAGAGCCTTATTCTTATATTTTCTAATAGTTCACTAGCATAGTTTTTCAAAATCATAATGTCTCCTCGATAATCAGAATATATTTGGTTTTTATATTCATCTTTAAACGCAAACCATTTTTTAACAACACTATTTCTAATTAACTGGGGTGCCATACAAAAGACGCATAATACAGGGAGTACAAAATAGGTTAACTCTGGCCAAATAAATGCTATTATTACTGGAATAAACATGGGTATCATAAGAAGCAACGACATTTTACGTAAACGTTTCTCAACTGAAGTTTTTACTCCCTTACTAATAGCAAGTTCTTCTGCTTTTACTTTTAACTTATTGATGATGTCTAAAATCTCTCGTGATTCAAAAGTCTGCTTCAGAAGTAAATCTTCTTCTCTTTGTCCACTTAATGTTTCTAAAAATGTTGTTATTTCTTTTATATACTGATTTAATGTATTGTCCTTGAAAATGAATTGTAACGTTTCTTCAGAAAAAAAGTCAAGAAAGCGAACAATAAAAAGCTTTTTCTCAATATCTTTAATATCGTTTTCTTTCAATCCAAGAGCTTCCTGAATCATTTGACCTTGAGTTTTTTTCGGCTGTCTTCCTAGCTTTTTCTTTTTTTTTTTTTCAGTCTCAGAACGCTCAGAGTATACTCTTTCATCATTTTCGTTGTTTTTCATAATTTATTCTAAAATTAATATTTTAAAAGTTAAGCTATGTAATTGTTAGCAGTAAATTAACTTTTGGAAAAATGAAAAAGAAATTAAAATGAAAAGGAAAATTCTTAAAAGAATAAGAAAGTAATTTAATTTTTCTTATTAGGGAACAGCAACTACTTCTTTAATTTCTGGTACGAATTGTTTAATTGCTCTTTCAATGCCGAATTTTATTGTCTGCTGTGCGTGCATACACCCTGCACAATGACCCATTAATCGAACCTTTACAGTTCCGTCATCTTCTACAGATATTAATTCTACGTCTCCCCCATCCATTTGAAGTTGCGGTCGAATCTTATCGATTACCTGTTTAACTTTATCTTTATCCATCACATTCACTTTATAATATTATAATATTCTTAATATAGAAAAGAACAATAACCTTTTAAAAGATTCTTTTTATTTTTTATTAATTTTTCATTATTCTTATTATTATTTAGCAACGATTTTACATTCAAAATTAATAACATAAAAAGATTTCATACTTGATTTTTTGAAAAATTATTAATGATCTATCTCCTGAAAATTTACCTTATTTGATAAAATGCAGTTTTAATACTGTTTAAATCAAAAATTGTTGTATCAAACATAAGATATGAGGCAAATTGTTCCCGTAAAAGTGGTTCTACCTTATCTAGGAATTGCACTTTTAGATTCTTTATAGTCGGATCATAACCAGGGTCCATCTTATGAAAAACAAATATTATTTTAGCATCCGGACTATAGTTTTTAATCTTATTAAACACCCCTGTGAAAAACATTACAGAAGGAACAAGTCTATAATAATCCTGAATATCTATTACATAATAAAAGAATTCGATGGTATGGAAATACCTATCTGGATTTGCTAAATATTCATTACGGTATGTTTCTTGTCCTCCAAAATCCCATACGACTATTCTTTTCTGAAAAAGAGTGACAGACTTTCTTTGTACTCCTTTAGTAGGATTCATTATCGGGGGTTTATGAGGAATTTCATCAGTTTCTTGTGTTAGAATATCCAAAATCGTAGTTTTACCCGCATTTTCCATACCCATAATTACAACTTTTAATGGTTTTTCTTCATTTTCTGAATTACTCATTTATATAATCCTCTCTATGATGTTATTATCAAATCATTCAAATAAAGATCTTGTAAGTATATTTGCTAATTTATTCCAAAATGCTTCTTTATCCCAACTCTTCTGTTCTTTATATATAGATGATAATTCTATAAAAACTTGCTTAATTTTTAAAGATTGAAAATATGTAATCTTTGGAGCGATAATTGATAACATAAAATCTTTATGCCCGCCTCTATAGGAACTATCAGGATAAGTATCAAAAAACACATATGCCATGAAGTCAAAATTCATAATATTGATCCTTAGACCCTCTGGATGTGTAATATAACCTTGTCCATATATAGAAGAAATTGTATCATAGAGTTGACTCCCAATCTTTTCTATTGGAAGGTCCAATTTAATGTCTTTTGGGAAATAATCTACTAATTTTGGTCCTATTACATCATCCCAATTCATTTCAATCAATACCATTAAATCTTCAAATCCTTCCGGAATTAGTCCAGTTTCAATATCATTTGAAAGGTAAATCTCACTGATTCTTTCATTAATTACGTTGAGAGTTTTACTGCGTTTAAGTTTGCCAAAGATCGATGCTACCAAATCGTCTTCATTTATGGGAATTGTAAGATAATCATCTACACCAAACATTTTACCAAATCGTATATCTTCAGGGGAATCGAGGGTGGAAATAAAGATAAATGGGATGTGACTAAAGGTTGGGCTATTAGAAATTTCATTAAATAACTTATATCCACTCATTTCAGGCGTCATAGTATTACTAATAATGAGATCAGGATATTTTTCAATTGTCGCAAGAATATTTAGTGCTTCTTTTGCGGTATTCGCAGTGATAATTTGACATTCATTAAACTCTAATATCCTTTTTATATCTTTAATAATAGTAGGATCTTCCTCAACTAAGAGTATTAGGGGTTTTATATTATTTCCCTCTTATTGAAATTATTCAAATTCTGATAAAAAAGCAATTAATATTTATGAATTCTTAAATTTAAATGTAATATTTCATATCATAATCGTTAAATACATAAAAAAGATATCAAATGAATTCACAAGAATTTATAGAAAATTTAAAGGAAATTCAAGAATTGATTGAAAAGGAACATTATAAACAAGCAATAAATTTTATTGAAAAATTAAAAAAAGTTGAAAAGAAAAGCGATTTTGGATATAATTTAACTCATAGACTATATCAATTAGATTCTAATTCTCGTTCACTATATAATCAACAAATAATTCTTGAAAATGTCAGAGATCTCTCTAAACAATATAAAACTATTAGATTTGAAGAGTTAAATCATATATTAAAAGCTAAAGAAGAAATTAGTCTTACTAATGATATTCTAAGAAGAGAAGTTGAGCTTTTAATATTAAGGAATCAATTACCTTGGAAAATTAATAAAGACACAATTATTTTATGAACCGGTTTACATTATAAAATTTATTATATAGTTTACCCGAGTCTTGATAAAATAACTAAATAAAAGGTTAAAACTGTTAATTTGAAAGTAATAAATATTTTTGTTCCTCTATCTC
>JBHLLJ010000199.1:0-4630 GCA_048885705.1 Candidatus Hermodarchaeota archaeon
AGTAAATTGTCTCAGATAGCCGTCTCATTCGGGATAGGGATACAATATGTAATTTTGATTTCTTTTGTTTATCGTTTAATATTTGGTTTTGAGGAGTATAATTTAATTTTTATTATTGAGCTTCCAATAGAGGTGTATTGGATCGGTATTATTGGAATGTGGCTTCTTGGTGTTTGGGTATCAATAACCTTCATTTATAATGTCAATTATACTGCTTGTTTTAACCAAATGAAAGAAGAAGAATACGCATTGGCAATGGGGGGGACATATAAATATGTTCGCCATCCAGCTTATATTGCAGGTGTATTTGAAATCATATTCATTTTTCTTGGCACTGGAATCTGGTTCATATTTTTTGGTTTAATTGGTTTTCTAGCACTCCCTTATCAAGCTAAAGGGGAAGAAAAGATGTTACAAGAGATGTTTGGTGAGGTTTATGAGGAATATGCATCTAAAACCGGTCGGTTCTTTCCAAAAATAAAAAGAATTAATAAAAAATAGGTTAATATTCCATTTTTTTTATACAGTAAAAATATACGCGAAGAGATTTAATAATTTTCACTCTCCAGAATTTTAAAATCTGGAAATCTGAATTTTTTATTTAAAAAGTCCAAGCAAAATTGTAATATAATTATGACAAGTGAAATCAAAAACCTTCCTGAAAATGATTTTTTTTATGCCCCTTTATTCACCTGTGTATCCTCCCAAAAAATGAACACTGCCATATCTCACGATCTAAGGTGTGTTCAGAGTATATATCTAAATGTAAGGACCTCAAACCTAATCATTTCTATTAAATTTACCATTTTTTTATTAAACTTATAATAAAATTAAATTAAGAAGAGTAGTTTTCCAAGAAAACTAGCTATGTCAATGACTTTTATTTTATCTTTTAACTCTCGGTTCTCATTTAAATAACAATTTAGGTGGGCAATACATTTAGGACATGCAGTAATGAGATACTCTGCTCCTGTTTCTATTGCTTGTAAAATTTTGCTTTCTTGGAATTTTTTGGAATCTTGATTACATGAAATATATGCTGAAACACCACAACAATCTGCATCCTGTTTAGAATCTTCCATTTCTACTAATTCTACAGATGGGATAATTTTCAATACTTCACGTGGGGCATCAAAGACATTACTCATTCTCCCTAACCTACACGGATCGTGATAAGTTACTTTAATTTTGTCCAAAACGGGAAATGTTATGCTTTCTAATAGATTTTCTCTAAGAATATATTCTGTAATGTGATAAATATTAAAATCAAAATCCTTATTTCTTTCAAATAGCTTTTTGTATTCATTTTTCCAAGTATAGTATCCTTCAGCGCAGTTAAAGATAAGTGTTTTGACTCCTGCATCATTAAATAGCTTTACATTATATTCTGCTAACTTTTTAAAAGTGTTAATATCTCCTCGCCAAAGAGCGTCATGCCCACAGCATTTTTCTTGTGGTAGAACAACCGGAGTTATATTATTTTGATTTAATAAACCAATTACACTTTTAGGAATTTGATAATAGTTAGGCGCATTTATTGATGGCCAAACTTCTTGACTTCCATAATCGCAAATCATTATACCTGAAGCATCAAGGGCTTTTTCATAATCTTCTGGTATTTGATCAGAATTGCAGCAACAATTACAGTTCAAACATCGATTTGCTTCTTTTTTCGCTTGTTCTTCAGTAAATCCTAATTCCATTTCGTCAAAGCAGACTAATCTCTCAGAACTGGGCATATAGTTCATATCTTGACATACTTGAGTTTGTATATATTTTTTAGGAATTGTGGATCGCTTTAGATCATACTTTCTTATTCTCCCTTCCTTTAAATCAAATCCTCGGAGGTATCTATCAATCGAGTAAGCTGCTTCTCTTCCATCTCCGATAGCATCAACAGCACACATTAAAGAATTATTTATAATGTCTCCACCTGTAAATACTCCTGGAATATCGGTTTCATACGTTAGATTATCAACTAAAACTTTTCCTCTATCTATCTTTAATTGATTATCAGTAGCAGCAAGAAGTGGTTCTGAATTAAGCCCCTGGCCTATTGCTATTACAATGTGGTCAACAATAATTTTATAATCTGAACCTTCAATTTTATTTAGTGGTCTTCTTCCAGTCTCAGGATCAGGCTTACCCCATTCAATCTTATAGCAATTTAAGGCTAATTTACCGTTTTTTTCTTGTGTTATTTTAAGCGTTGATGTTTCAAAATGATATTTCATCACTTCTAATTCAGCTTCATGTAAATCTTTAAGCACATTTTTAAGCGCTTCTTCACTTAGTATATCAACTAAATCAACTTTAGTTGCTCCTAGTCGGAGTACAGTCTCACCAACATCTACAGCAACAGCACCACCTCCAATAATACCAAAAGTTTTACCTTTGAATTCTTCTGGATTTTCTCCACATTTATATTTCCGTTCTAAAAGGAAATCAATCGCTACATCAACATTAGGTAAATCTTCACCTTCAAGTCTTAATGTTTTTGGCACATATAAGCCTAAAGCTATAAAGACTGCTTTATATTCTTCTTTCCAAATATCGTCCAATTTGAACTCAGGACCAAATTCCTTATTAAAAACAATTTCTACTCCCATACTCTTTATAAACTCAATATCTTGGTCAAGTGCATCGTCAGAAAGTCGGTACTGAGGAACGCCATATCTTACTACACCACCTGCTTTATCTCCTTTCTCGAAAATAGTTGGTTTATATCCCATTCGTGCGAGAAAATATGCTGCTGATAAACCAGCTGGTCCAGCGCCAATAATGGCCACTTTTTCTTTCGTTTGTGGTACTGGTTTTATTCTGCTTTGGTTAGGATGTTCAGTTTCCCAGTCGCATACAAACCTTTTAAGTTCGCGTATAGCCACTGGATCATCAAAATGTTGACGATTGCAATTTAAAGCACATTGTGCTGTACAGATCCTTCCGCATAAATATGGTAATGGGTTTGTTTCTCTTATTAAATCTAAAGCTTCTTGATATTTCCCTTCTGCTATAAGTGATACATAACCCTGAACATCAACTCCAGCAGGGCATCCGACAACACATGGAGCTGCACCTGTTAAAAAAGGAACACATCCCATAAAGTAGCCGATTTTTCCTTTATCAGTTATTTTTAATCCCGTTCCATCAAGGAAACCTATTTTATTAGTAAATTTTATTTTATCTTCAGCCATTAATTTTGGTAAATTTGAATATACCCTCTCATGATTACAACTAAGTAATCCATCTTGTAGTGGTTGATACTCTGAAGCCAGAGACCGAAGATCCTTTATTATTTGAGTGAAATTTACTCCAGTTTCTTCCTTTGTCATTGGGCAATAAACTGAACATAACCCACAAGTAAGACATTTCCAAATATCATTATTCTGCAATGCTTCTTCTGGTGTTAGGAACGTTAAATCTGTTATTAAACTACGCGGGTAAAAAATACCGATAAAAGCAGTTGGACATACATTATTACATTTATTACATGAGTAACAATAATTTGCCGCAGAATTTACCTTTTTAAGCAATTCTATTGAAGCGACACTTGTTATTTTTTCACTTGCTACTTTATCATTAGATTCAGTCATTTTATATCAAGAAACTAGGTGTATTATAGATTATTAAAAAGGTTGTTTTAATAAGAATATAACTGTTATAAAAAATTTATATAAGTTAGTTTTTAAGATGTCTTGAAGGCATACAAATCTTTAAGCAGTAACTACAGTAGTTGTTGTCTAATATACTTTGTATACATTTAGAACGATCAATATGAGTTATTACCCCATTTTCTTTTTCAATTGGGGTTTCTAAAACAGAACCTCCCTTACATTCTCTTTCACATGCTCCACATTTTTCACAGAAATCTTTTAATTCACTAAAATCTCTTTCTTTTGTTTTAGGAATTTCAGCATCCGTCGTAATTATACTCCATCTTTGCCGAGGACCAAATTCAGGAGTTAAAATTAATCCATTTCTTCCCATTATTCCCAAATTCGCAGCTACTGCGTGGGATCCATATAAAAGTTTTCCCCCAAATGGGTGATGCGCTTCGCTTTTATATCCTTGTTCTTTCATATATTCTGCTAGCTCAATTGTAATATCACCTAAGACTTTGTAAAGTCTAAATAATTCTATTTCACATATTGCGCCTGGAGCCTCCTTGATTTTATCCCACTTCATTTCCATCCCCAAAATAATGCAATTGCGTCCGAAAACTTTAAGATCTTTAAATATATAATTCTCATTAACAGGTGTATATCCAATGAGATCTACACCAAGTTCTTTAGCTTTTTTTTCGAAACTGTCCCAGAAATCAGAACTTGCTTTTGTTTTAGTATTATTTTCATTACCATATTTGGTTTTCCTTGCTTGTTGGAAACCTTTAAATGTTCCTCTGATATATTTACTAAATAATTTAGCAGATTCACGATCTAAAACTTCTGCTGGTCCCAAACTCATGTTAAAGAGTTCTTTAGGAACAATAAAAACTAGGTTTTCATTTTTACCGATATATGTCGGTTCAATCCCTACATCTGACATTTTCTATTCCTTTTAATTCAAAATACTAAAATTTTTACTTGTTTCTATATTAAATACCATATAAAGATAATGGTTTTAAAGATAA
>JBHLLJ010000200.1:0-4565 GCA_048885705.1 Candidatus Hermodarchaeota archaeon
AGATATATTAGTAATTTTTTCGCTCATAAAATCACTTTTAATTTATACTTTAATTATTATAATTAATTATTATATTAGAATAGACACATTCTTAAATTCAACACAATTTTGACTATTCCTATTTTACAAAATAATCTTCTTAAGAGATTCTAAAAATGAATTATTTTCTTCTTTGGATCCTATAGTGACTCTAAAATATTCTGCTCCTAATTGATTTGATGCATCATGTACTAAAACTCCTTGTTCTGTTAACCTTTTTGATATATTCAGTATGCTTGTTTTCATTAGTAAAAAGTTAGTATAACTTGGATATACGGTTACACCTAATTCTAATACAGATTTCATCATTCTCTTTTTTTCAATTTCTATTTCTTTGATATAATCAATCATGTAGTTCTGATTTTCTAAAGCTTTAATCCCAGCAGTCACACTTGGATAAGGTAACATTATCTCTAATCCTTGAAATTTTTTGCGTATCAGATCTCCTGCGACAAGATACCCAATTCCTGATCCTGCTAATCCAAAAGACTTGCTTAATGTTCTTATAATAGCAAGATTAGGGTATTCATTTACAAATTCAACGAAACTTATGTTTGAAAATTCAAAATAAGCTTCATCAATTAATAAAATAACATTTTCATATTGTAAAATTGTTTCAACATCACTTTGAGTAAGTATTAAGTTTCCAGTAGGATTATTTGGATTATCAAAGACTACTAAGGTTGGCTTTTTAAATTCGTCTAATAAAGGTTCTAAAGATACCTTGAAATCCGGTTCTTTTAACCGGATTTTTATTAAAGAACTTTCGGCATTCTGAGCTGAATTATTAATAATGATAAACGTTGGCTCTGCTATTATTATTTGTCTCTTGTTCGAAAATAAAAATATGAATTCTTTTATGATCAAGTCTGAACCCGAACTTAAAAATATAAATTCTTTTGGGATATTTATATATTGAGATAAGCTTTCCATTAACAAATCTACTTCTTTCTGAGGAGTATATCTATTAATTTCATTGATAGAATCTTTTACAGAACTTATCAATTCTTTCGGAGGAGGTTTATACATTTCATTCATATTTAATCTAATCTTCATAGATTTCAAACCAAATTCATATTTTCCTAATTAAGATAGTATCGAATATTGAATTAAAAATGTTTTTTTATTGAATTGGTTTTTTATATCTATTAATCTAAAAAATAATTTTTCTTTAGATATAAAAGGGGATAAAAAGTATGCCAACATGGTATGAATCTCAATTAATTAAAGACTTGATTCCAATCTTAGGTGCTAGAGCTGTAAGGGGATTGGAAACTAATTTTTTTTTATCAAGGATATATACTGGTAAATCTGCTTTACTTAAAGTTGTTAGGTATCTAGAAGCTATCATTGAAGAAGAGGATAGAAGAGCTTTAATTATTACTGATACATTTACTAAAAAATTCGTTAAAAATGTGGAGGAATTTTTGAAATTAATCAAAATGGATTATAGAGTCTGGTCTGAAGTTTTACCAGAAGTTCCTGTATCAACTATAGACGAAGGTGCAAAAGTATGTGAAGAATATAAACCAACAATATTACTTGCAATTGGAGGAGGAAGCGTCATGGATACAGCTAAAATGGTCTTAGTAAAATATGAAAAACCTAACCAAAATCTTTTTATGATTTTACCAAGTATTGGAGCAGCGTTAGGATTACGGAAAAAGATAAAATATTTAATAGCTATTCCAACAACAGCAGGAACAGGATCTGAAGTTGCAACAGCAGCTTTAATAACTGATACTTCAAGAGATCCTCCTAAAAAGATAGAAGTTGTTCATGAGGAATTACTTGCAGATATTACGATCCTTGATTCAGAATTTGTAAAAGATTTACCTCCATTTTTAACAATGGCAACTGGTTTAGACGCATTAGCACATGCAACGGGATCATATACTACAAATTGGGGTAACCCTTATTTTGATGCGGTAAATAAAACTGTTATTAGTGAAATAATAAAATATCTCCCTCGATCCTATAAATATGGTGGAAGAGATATGGAAGCACGTAGTCATATGCAAGTAGCATCTACATTAGCTGCTTTTGGATCATATGGGAATCAAGCTCCGGGAATTAATCATGCTCTAGGCCACAGTTTTGGAAAAATATTTAATATTCATCATGGCATTGCTGTTAGTTTATTTCTACCATATGATATTGCTTTTAAAGTAAAAGTTACTGATAAATGGATGGATTTATGCCCAATTTTCAATGTAGAATCGCAATATAAAACTAAAAATGAATTATTAAAAGATCTTATCAAATCGATTGAAGATTTTATAATCTCAATTGATGGATTCACATGTGTTAAGGATCTAAAAGAACCTCAGATAACTAAAGAAGAATATTTTGGAAAGCTTGATTTGTTAGTTGATTATGCTATGAATGATGCGGTTACTTTGACAAGTTATCGACCCATTAATGAAGATTTATACAGAAAAATTTATGAATATGCTTGGGATGGCAAAATAATTGATTTTTAATTTAATAAAATAGTGATATAAAATGAGTAAAGAACTATATGGTTATAATGGAAAAATTACTTTTATTGATTTGAGAAGTCAAACATATGAAATTAAAGACTTGGACGCTCAGATTGCTAAAGAATATCTTGGTGGTACAGGATTAAGTGCAAAATTAACCTATGATTTATTGTCTAATGAAGATTTTAAAATATTAAAAGAAGATCCATTCCACGAAAAAAATCCTTTAATATTTGCCACAGGACCTATAACAGGGACGATAAGACCATCTTCAGGAAGATATTCTGCGACTGGTATTTCACCACTTACGGGAATCTGGGGAGAGGGAACCTCTGGCGGTTTTTTTTGTATATCACTTAGAAACAGTGGATTTGATGCTCTTGTAATCATCGGAAAATCTAAAGAACCAATCTATCTCTATATTCATGATAAAGAAATAGAATTTCTGGATGCTAATAATCTTTGGGGAAAAGATACTTATGAAACTCAATCTCTGATTAAAAATGAACTTAATAATGAGAGAATTAGAGTTGCTACAATAGGAATTGGTGGTGAACATCTGGTAAAGTATGCAGGAATTATTAATGATGAGGGTAGAGCTATTGGAAGATGTGGATTAGGGGCACTTATGGGTTCAAAGAAATTGAAGGCAATTGCTATTAACGGAACTGAAAAAGTTAAAATTGCTGACCCGAATATCGGTAAATTATTAATAAAGGAAGATGAGGAATCAAAAAAAGGAAATTTACTTAAATCAACCACACCACTTTTATACTCTCTATACGGAACTAATTGTTATCTTGATATTGGAATGGTTCTGGGGGATACTCCAGCATATTATTATACTGAGACAGAATTTCCTGCTGAAAAGTTAACAGGTAAAACATTGAGAGAAAAATATCCTGTTTTAGACTATGGATGTGCTGGTTGTACTTTGAGATGTGGTAAACAGACAATAATTCAGGAGGAAGGGAAAGAAATAAAAGTTGATGGTCCAGAATATGAATCGGTTGCTGCTTTTGGCCCTTTATGTGGAGTTTTCAACTCTAAGGATGTCATTATGGCGAATCATTTATGTAACATTTATGGTATTGATACTATTTCGACTGGTGTCTCTATTGCATTTTTGATTTATTTGGTACAAAACAACATCAATATATCAGAAATAAAACAATTTCTTGATGATCTCGAACTTGAAGAAATTAGATGGGGAAATGGAAAAGTAATAAGGAACTTAATTAAAAAGATTTCACATAGACAAGGTATAGGGAATCTCTTAGCAGAAGGTGTGAGATTAATTGCGAAAAAACTTAATGTTGACCCTGAGTTAGCCGCTCACGTAAAAGGTTTAGAGATTCCGATGCATGATCCAAGAGCATTTGCAGGACAAGCATTAAGTTATATTACTTGTTGTATAGGAGCAAACAATCAGAAATGTGATTGGTATGCCGTAGAAGTAACAACAGTTTCTTATCCAAGTTTAAGAGTAAAAATAGGGAAAAGCAGATCACAAATCAAAGGGAGAGAAAAGGGGGTGATTTCTTTACAAGATATCAGAGCAATAGATGATTCTGCCATAAATTGTAATTTTGTGAGTCCTAGTTTAGATCATATAATCGGACATATTAACGCAGCCACTGGATTTAGATATGATAAAAATTCAATACTCGAAGTAGGAGAACGAATTAACAATCTTAAAAGACTAATTAATTGTACGTTAGGGATTACAAGAAAAGATGATAAAATACCTGGTATTTTAAAAAGAGAACTAGAATCAGGAAAAACGGTTCATGTAAAATTAGATTTAGAAGAAAATTTAAGAACTTATTATAAACTCCGAGAATGGGATTGGGAAACGGGTAAACCTACCGAAGAAAAATTAAAGAAACTTAACATTTTATAATTTTAAATTTTTACTTCTACAATTAATTCTTCCTTATATCCTGTAATAACTTTATTGAATCCCCTAAACATATTATCAACCTCTATATTTCCCGTATCCACTCTTAAACAGTCAAGATCTTTCATTTTCTGATTAGTAGC
>JBHLLJ010000201.1:0-4257 GCA_048885705.1 Candidatus Hermodarchaeota archaeon
AAGAACTTAGTATTAAAAGGATTAAGGAACATTTATTCCCAATTAACCTAAGAAGGCATCATACAAATAAGTAAATTGGAGAATATTTAGTAATATTAGATTATTGATTAATTAGAATAAATGTTTTCAATTAGTACTGTATATCAATACTTTAACTCATTGTGTTGATTTAAGATTCATCAGTCCATAGTTCATCAATTTTTTTCACCATTTCAGGTGATAAAGGTCCAAATTCCAATGTTTTGGCATTCTCCTCTATCTGTTCAATTGTTTTTGCACCCGGTATAGGGATAGTAGTTTTACTAGTAGCCATTAAATAGCCTAGTTGTGCTTGAATTATTGATCTTCCATCCTGTTCCAGTATATTTTTTAATTCCTGAAGAATTTTGACGATTTTTTTATACCTTTTTTGAGAAAAATCTAGTCCTGCTAACATATGATCATTTGGAATTTCAGTAGCTTCATTATATTTCCCGGTTAATATACCAGAAGCTAAAGGACTTCTTATTAATCCAATTAGGTTATGTTTTTCACAGAGTTGTATCATTTGATTATTACGAAGAGTAATATTCATTGCATATTGTACTGCATTACAATTTTTACCTTTTGCGAATATTTCCATTCTCTCTGGATCATCTGTACTCCAACCATAGCCACCAATAATTCCTTCTTCTACTAAATCTTCTAAAATTGCTTGAACTCTAATAGCATCATTAGGATCATGTTGACTGGAATGCAATTGGTAAATATCAATATAATCTGTTTGAAGACGTTTCATACTAGCTTCAACTGCACTGCGAATATAGTCAGAAGATGTGTTTTTCTTATCTAATGTTTGAGGATTTCCTTCATCAAAAACACTACCAAATTTTGTGGCAATCACTACACTTTCTCTATATTCTTTCAGTGCTTCTCCAAGTACTTTTTCACTTCTACCTACACCATATATGTCTGCTGTATCAAAAAGATTAATTCCAATTTCAATTGCTCTATGAATTGTCTTAATGGATTCTTTATCATTTACTTTTCCATAAGCTAGATATGTACCGTTGGAGCGCATAAAAGGTCCACCAATACCAAAACATCCCATACCCAAGGCACTTATTTCTTTCTTAATCCCTTTGATTTTTCTTTTTAACATGAAATTACATCATTTCTAAGGGGGATTATATTTAAAGTAAAGGCTTTACCTTTTATTAAAGAATTCCACAAATATATAGTTTGAAACGTTGAACTTCAAATGAAGTTTAAGCCTAATTAATTTATTAAATTATAAGCAAAAAGCAAATTATAATACGAAGTGCTCAATTCGAATTCAAATCTAAATGTATCTTTCACTTAAATTTTAATACTATCATTTTGAAAATATTATTAAAGATTTTCAAATTAAAATATTTATAAAGAATTCATCTTAAATCTAACTTAATTTGAATTCAAATTCAAATTCATGGAGAAAAATTTATGTCGTTAAAGGATTTCACGAAAGAAGTATTTACTCGATATGGTTTTACTGAGGAACATATCAACATTTATTTAGTGTATTTAAGAGTTCCACGTGCAACTACCTCTGAAGTATTCATGACTTTAACAGAAAGTAATGAATCTTTAACTTATGAAACTGTATTAGAAGTTACTAATTGGTTAGTTGAGAAAGGTTTCCTCAAAAGAGTTGAAGGTGTTGTTGATAGATATATTCCTCTCCAGCCATATCTCGAATTATTTACTAATGAATCAGAAAAATTTAGAGATGAAATTGCGAAAATTAAAGATACAATCTTAGCTGATCAATCTGATCGATTTGAAAAGCTTGAAACGATTCAGAATAAAAGTATTGGGGAAGTAGAGACCGCTGTTGATAAACAAGTCACTGCTTTTTTTGAAGATTCTGATTCGAAGAATAATACCAAAAGGAATAGAATCGATAGTGCTACAAACAGATTTACTGAAACTACCAAGACATTAGAAAGTAATATTCATTCTATTATGGATAAACTAAATTTAAACTTAAAAGATATCTCAGAAACAAGCGTAAATAAAAATGAAATGGAAATTAATAAAACCAAGGATAACTTAACTGGTTTAATTACAAATTTACTAAACGATTTTTCAACTCGAGTCGAAAATTTAGAAAAAGAACTAAAAATGGAACTTGATGAACATGTAGAAAGACATAAAAACACTGCAAACCAACTTAAACCAAAAATGGAACAAATCCTTGAAAAATACTTAGAACGAATGGACAAGGTCGTTACTGATTTAAAAGCTAAAATTTCGAATATATTAAAAGAACACATTACTCACGTAAAAAATACTACGGATACACTCCAAACTAAACTTAAAGCTATAGTCGATGACAGACATCGAACATTAACCAACCAAACAAATGATTTTAAAAGTATGACATTAACTTTAATTGATAATTTGCTTGAACACGCAAATAGATTCACTGATTTCTCAGAAGATATGGCAAAAAAAGGATTTTTCTGGATGGGCAAAAAGAAAAAATATAAAGCTAGACATGAAACAACAATACAAAATATTTTGAAATATTCAGAACCAATGAAACCTGATTTTATTAAAACTTGTGATGATTATGTAGCGGATACTCGAGGAACTACAGATTCTATCAAAGCTGATGTAACCGATACTATGACAAATGAACATGATGGATTAGCTAATGAAACTAATGATCTCGATTATAAAGCTAAAGAAACTATAGAAGCTCAACTAGAAACCCTTGCTACAGATTTAGCTGGAGAAGTAGATGATACATTGCAAACTGGTGTAAAGGATTGTTCTGATACCAGAATAAAGTTAAAAGATTCTCTTGAAAGCTCACTTAAATCACATCATAGACAGTATAATGATGCAATAGAAAATCATAAAGAAAATTCATTAAAACATTATACCGATTTTGATCTTGAAATTAAAAGAAATAATGCTGATTGGACGAGAGATGTCAATACTAACTTCGAAAATGGTAAAAGAGATTGTTCGGAAAAAATTGATAGTGAAATAAGGTTATGGAATGCTGAAGCGAAAGATATGGATAGTAATTTATCAGATATGCTTGCAGATCATAAATCTAAATATGAACAAAACGCGAAAACACTTCAAAATAGTTTATCTAATACTACAAAAGATACCATTCAAAACGTTAAAGATGCTATTGCTGATTTTACTCTGCAATTTATGAACTCAATTGACGATGCTACTGAACTCGCTGAAACCAATGAAGGGAAATTAAAAGATGTCCATCAAGCTTCAAGCTCAATCCCAGAAATAGCTAAAATTACCACTTGGCCAGTAGTTGGAAAAGAAGCTATGGTTGCAGCAATAAAGGATGCTGTTTATAGAGTAAAATCTACAATTATCATTGTTACTCCCTATGTGGTTCCTGATATTTTACAAGTTGTATCTGAATATGCTTTCCAGAAGAAAGCTGTGCGATTTATGCTTACATCACATTGGGACTTGCAGCAATATAGTGGAATTATAGGAAAAATGAAACAACTGGGAAATATCCAATTCCGCCAATTACAAACGGCGGGAGAATATTTCGCAGTTGCTAGGGACGCTGAAGAAGTAATTCTTGCTCCTGCTACAGAAAAGGAGTCAGAAATGATTTCAATTGTTTCCAATCAAGAAGGCTATTCAAAACTTTATAGTCAATTCATTGGTCCGATATTCCTAGCGAATAGTCGCCCAATTAAGTAATTCTGGAAGAGGAAACTCACCAAAAGCCAAACGGGCAAAATAATATTAATTAGAATATTTTTCTTAATTTTTTCTTTCTTTATGAATTTCAGCAAATGTATCTTTAATAAAAATAGAGGTAAAGGCGTCTATGAAAAGATGTCGTAAAAAGAACTCTTTAAGGTGTTTGCCCATATCTTCCTTTATCTTTTTTTCACGCTTCTCTGAGGTATATTCTGCGTTATAAAAGACTGGAAAGTCAATTCCAAAAAGCTTACAAGCATTTGTCATCCTTTTTTCATCTACATTTTCCACACTTAATCACTTTCTATAAAATATTAAAAAATAAGTTAATGATTTTTTTTAATTTGAAAACTTTTGGACGTATAAAGTACTATACCAAACATAATTTGCTGTAGACTCGCCATAAATTACTACAGTAACAGTATGAACTCCCGCCGATAAATCAGTTCTCACAGTTTGCAGATATATCATATAATGTATCGTAAAATCTCCATTATACATTCCCACATCAGCAATTGGATCGGATTGAAAAATCCC
>JBHLLJ010000202.1:0-4243 GCA_048885705.1 Candidatus Hermodarchaeota archaeon
TTAAATCCCATAAAAGATTGCCCCCAATGTACTTTGCATAATTTAATAGTTTTTGTATAGTTTTAGCTCTTTGGTATTTTTATAATTTATGTTTCAAAAAAATAAATATGAAAGAAGTTTTCATTAGATTAAGAAAAATATATCAAAAAATTAAATTTCCTCAAAAAAGATTTAAGATTTAAAAAGTATGAGTTTTAATTTAAATGATAAATTAAGGGATGCTCATTTAATGGAACTTAAAAAATTAGTTATTACTGGTGCGAATGGCTATCTAGGGAAACATACCATAAAAATTGCGATTCAAAAGGGATGGCAAGTTATTGGTATTGTTCGAAGAGATGATGCTGCTAAACAGGTGGAATCTCTTGGCGCTAAAGCTATAATTACCAAAGATTTCGATTTGGAATCTTTAATAAATGCTTTAGATGGTTCTAAAGCAGTTATACATCTAAGAGGTGTTGTGTGTGGTTCTGAAGAACTCTTCAAAAATGTTAATATTGAGGGGATGCGTGCCTTAATTAAAGCTGCTTATAAAGCAAATGTTTCTCGAATAATCTTTCCTTCAGGTTTGGGTGTGGATAGATATGGGAAAGAAGAATGGGCCAATAATGCATACTTCCATTCAAAAAATGAAGCGGAACAAATATTAATGCAAGGAAAGGTTCCTTATATCATTTTTCGACCTTCTTATATCTTAGGACCTAATGATGAATTAATACCAGAAATGATAAACCAGATCGGAAAAGGAAATGTTGACGTGGCTGGAGATGGTACAATTCCAATGCAACCTATATATGTAAAAGATGCTGTAGAAGCATTTTTAGCCGCTGCTGATGGGAAGGGTAAGAATAATCAAATTTATGATCTCGTAGGTCCAAAAGTAATAACCATGCTTGATTTAATCATATTGGTTGTTAAAAACATGATTAATTTGGGTTTTAATATACCTCATCCACGGATCAATAATATTAGTTTTGAAGATGCTCCAAAACAATTTGGAATATGTAAAGAAATGATTGATGTGATGAGATGTGATCTTACATCAAATGGAAATATAGTGGCAGAAGCATTAGGTTATAAGATTTCAGATTTAGATGATGCTATAAAAGCAGCGATAATAGCAAAAATGTTTCCAGAAGTAAACGAGAAAGGAAAAAAGGCGATTCTCTTATTATCTGGCGGAATAGATTCTGCTGTTGCTCTATATTGGGCATATCATAAAGGTTATAATATAATAGCTATTTCATTTAATTATGATCTCCGCCCTGAAAATGAGAAAAAAGCAACTGTAAAGCTCGCTGAAAATTTAAAAATAAACCTAATAGAAATACCTTTAACTTTTATAAAGGAATCAATTGATTTACGTATTGAAGGATTTCCTGTACCTAGTGCAGTTAATGCTCCTCAAGGATTTATACCATCTCGTAACCTTGTTTTTTACTCTATTGCATCGTATTATGCAGAGGTATATGGTTGTGAATTTATTATAGGTGGGCATATAGCAGTAGATCCTAATAATTTTCCTGATGCTACTCCAGACTTTTTCAAATCTCTTGAGAGACTTATCAATAAAGGAAAACATAAAAGAGAAAAGACTTCTCTGAAATTTCTATTCCCCTTAGCAAAAATGACAAAAATCGACGTAATAAATCTTGCTAAGAAGTTTGAAATTCCTTTAGAATGGACTTGGAGTTGCTACAATGACGGAGAACAGCCTTGTGAAAAATGCAATTCTTGTCTTAAAAGAAATGAAGCTCTCTTAAATTTAAATATTTCAAAATCAAAATTTGCTTTAGAATAGAATCAAATTATGGATGATAATTATTGATTTATTAAAAGTAAATATATTAAAATCTGTAATTATATGATATAAATATAAAATTGGAATGAAGTACACTTACAGAAGCATATGATTGACACTGATGAGTTATTTTCAAAGGAAGAACAACAAGAAATTCTCGTTGTGTGTCCTACATGTAAGGCTAAGAAGGAACTTAAGATTCCAACAAAAATTATTAACCAAGCTAAACATTTAACAACAATTTCAATACCTTCTGGTCCTGTTTGCAAACATGGCTTTCAAGCATTTGTAGATAAGAATTTTAAAGTCCGTGGATATCAGATAGTTGATTTTGAATTTTCTCATATGGAATTCTTTGAAAGTACTGAAGCTGACGAGGCAGAACCGGACGATCCTACGGTTAAACTCAGTTCAATGCCATTATTTCAAGAGATTATCAAGTTATTAAGAAGTTTTGTTGACGATAAGGAAATTCTTGGTTCAGGAATGTTTACTACTGATGGTCATATTTTATATTCCTCACTTCCTAGTAATACTCTCTTTTCAATAATTAAAGAATTTGAAGTCCGAAGTGAGAAAAAATTGAGTAGTTTAAAGAAAATGTACTTAGAATTAGAAAATAATCAAAAAATTTGTGCTAATTATATTGAAATACAAGAAATGAGATTTGCTTTAGTACTGTTTTTCTCCCAACTAGTGAAACTTGGGATGGGCAATCTTTATTTAAATGATTTAGTAAAGAAAATCAGGAAACTAGAAAATTAAAATATTAAGAGAAAGATTCTAGGATAATTCCTTTTTAAAATATTGACTAAATATTTATAAATAGTTATAAATATTGCTGTAATTATTTGCTTATTAAGAGTCGAATTAAATCTTCATCTTCTAAAAATGGCTCTCCAGAAAATACAAACTAGAATGATAAAAGATTTAAAACAACAAATTCCTGAACTCAATTCGGATAATATTGAAGTTACTGAACTACCAAGTAAGAAAAATTATGTATTTAGCGTAAAGTTTGATAAAAAGCCGTCAAAATTACCGAAAGAAATAGTAATAAAAATATTTCGTACTAAAAATATTGCTAATGAGATTAATATATTAAACAGATTGAAAAATCAGAATTTCCATGTTCCCTCTATTTTGTTTTTTCATAAACAGTATTTAATCCTTGAAAAGCTTAATGGAATTAATTTATGTGATTTTATTAATGAGAAATTAAAAGGAACACAAACATTAGATGATGTGGATCCTAAAGTAAGAAAAGAAATAATCCAGAGTATAGAAAAACTTGCCACATTTCTAGCCCAATTTCATGAAAAGAATTTTGTAAGGAAAAGATATAAAGCAAAAAAGAAATATGTACTCTGTAAAGGAGATGCAAGGCTCAGAGATTTCGTTTATGATCATATTAATGGTATTGTATATGCTGTTGATTTTGAAGATGCTTTTGAGGGAAACCACATTGAAGACATTGCTTCCATATGTACTTCACTTTTAGATACAGATCCTGGACTCTTTGAAATGGAAGAGCCGGAGCACAAAATAGACCTAATCAACGTTTTCTTAAAAAAATATTACCAAAAAAATCCAAAATTTCCTTTTATATTCGATTTTTTTGCTGAAAAACTAATAGAGAATCTTAATATAGTCATAGAAAGAAGAAATCTTCCATATGGCCCTATCAGCAAAGATAGATTTATCGTTGATTTTACTAAAAAAATTTAATTTTTTTAACTTTCTAAAAATCAAAATTTAATAAGACTAACACTATTATTTTATAAGAATTATATAAAACTTTTTTTAAAGGAGATAAAATATGAGTCTTACAGATACTAAATCATCTTTAAAGAAAATACTCTCAATTATAGAAGAACTTAATAAACTAAATTCAGATTCAATCCCTAAACTACAAACCCAACCAAACAATTTACTCGAACAAATTGGTAAACTCGAAGAAAATAAAACTAACAATTTAAAAACCATCGAATCTAATGATGATGAAATTAATTCATTGAAAAATAAGATCTCACAAAATCAACGGGATATCACCTCATTAGAGGAGAATAATGCTGAACTAAATAATCAGCGACAAAATCTGCTTGATAAGATACAGGAGACACAAAATAAATTAAATGAAACTCAAGCAAAAATAACAACTCGAAGAGAAGAATTAGCAACTCGGAGTAGTCGATTGAGTGAATTAGATAACAGAATTGTTGAATTAAAAGATATTCAAGAGAAATTCAATAATAAAATGAAAGAACTTGAAATTCAACTAGAGGAAGAATATAAAAAAAAAGAGAAATTTAGTAATTCCTATGCTATGCGAGCAGCAGCGATGAAATCTTTAATTAATGCAGGGTATATCCAGTCTGCTCAATTAAAACTTATACAATCATTACAACCAAATACTACTCTTGAATTAAAAGGAATTGCCCA
>JBHLLJ010000203.1:0-4232 GCA_048885705.1 Candidatus Hermodarchaeota archaeon
AGCCCATTACATTCTAAATCTCCATTAATTTTTCCAGAACCTGAAACTCGCAAAGATTTATGGGTTTTTCCACCAGAGATTTTTGCAGAACCCATTGTACTTATATGTTCATCGAATTCTTGTATATCACCTGAACTACTTACAATAACCCTTTTCTCAAACTTCTCATTCGATTTCATATTTTTCTTTTCCATCTAAATGCACTATAAAAATACTTGATTTAGGGTTATATAAAATCAAACTCCATAAAACTTTTACTCATTTCCTAAATTTTTAAAAAAAAATCAAGAAGATTTAATATGTCTACTGGCAACAAGATTCAAGTCCAAGACCCTCAAATTATGCAATGGTTAAAAGAATATGAAGACATTTTAATTAATCTTTTTTTGTTAATAACAAACTGATTTTAAGCAGATTTAAATCATTAGAACTTTATATCTCATATAATTAAAAGTAAATAATCTTCAAATTATCTATCAAAACTCAATAATTATGGCAGATTTTCACACAAAAACGTTTTATGGGCAAAAAACAAGCGTAAGAGTCACAAGTCCATCAAAGCAAGTTCCCTATATATTCTTAAGTTGTATAGCTAGAAAAGATAATGGTTCTTGGGAGAAACCTTCTGAAGGTGAGGGAAAGACAGTAAGATTATCAATTGAAGAAATTATTTGTATTTTAGAAGTTCTTAACAGAAGGACTGCTAATTGGAGGGGTTATCATGTCTTCAAAGAACGTAAGACAGAGATTTATGTCGGATGGGAAGATGAATCTCGTCAAGTTTTACAGATAAAAATTGGAGAATATAAAAAAAAACTGCGATTCCCTAATTTAAATTTTTTAACCTTAATGTTGAGCCATATCCTCGATGAAAAGATTGAGCATGCTACAAGTGGGACCTTTGAAGCTAAAGCGATAGAAAAAGAAGAAATTGATGAAGAAGGCGAATATGGTGTTTTTTCGGAACATATAACCGCTAGAGATGGACTACACATAGTTGAAACTACAGAGTTTAGTGTCTCACGAGATACTATTGAAATTGAAGCAAAGATAAAAGTTGAAAGCCCTAAAGCTCTATTAATTAATTTAGAATCTGGAGAGGAATTCTGGATACCAAAAAGTACGATCCATAGTGAATATGATGTGAAAGAAAAGGATAAATCTCAAAAGATCATCGTAGATAAATGGATTGTTGAAAAACAAAAAATTCTAAAATAATTCTCCATAAAATTATTTATTTATTTATTCAAATTTCTTCTTATAATTATACTGTATGCTGTTTTTTATGGAATTAGATATTAACTTCTTAAAGCAAATTGTTATTAAAGTATTTGAAGCAGTGAATCCCCTTTTAGGTAAACCGGAAGCTGCTAAAAAAACAAAAAGAGGTGCCGGTGGAGACTTGTCAATGGAGATCGATTTAATTGCTGAACAAGTAATAATTCACTCTTTAGAAAAAGCGGATCTAGACTTATTATTAATAAGTGAAGAATTAGGGGAAAAATATATAGGTGATGTAAATAAAGCTAAAAGAAATCAAAATGTATTAATCGTGGACCCATTGGATGGGTCTAATAATGCTGCTAGAGGTGTACCATATTGTTCTGTTTCAATAGCTTTTGCTGTCGGAAATTGCATAAATGACATTTCTAAAGCAATAGTACTGAATTTGAATACAAAAGATATATATTGGGCAGAAAAGGGAAAGGGTGCTTATCTTAACGACTCAAAAGTTCAAGTTTCTGATTTAGATATCACAGAAAAATGCTTCTTTGAACTTAATCTTCCAATGAAAGATTTAATGAAAAAATTACAAGAATTAACTCCATTAATAAGAAAATTTTATAGAATTAGGATATTTGGAAGCAGTGCGCTAACTTTATGTCAAATAGCAAGTGGGACTATGGAAGCTTTTATCAATCTGAGACCCAGTAATAGACTTGTAGATGTAGCAGCAGGGATGTTAATTTTAAAAGAAGCTGGTGGTAAAATTTTTTCTTTAAATGGAACAGAAATCGAAGATGAGTTATCAATAGATTTAAAATTTCCTTTCATAGCTTGTAATGCAAAATTGGAATCATTCCTTAAAGAAGAATTTGTTAAAAAAAGAGGTCAGTAATCTTATATTCTTACCTAAGTTTAAATAGAAAAAAAGATATATAGAATGGAGGAATAGTAGTTTAGGTGTGGTCATTCGAGAAGTTATTTGCCTAATGTCTAATATTATCAAATTTTTAATTTGTAATGATAAGATTATTGATGTTTGATGCTTTTGGAAAGGTTAAATAAAGAATTTTTCGAGAGAGATACCAAGCTAGTAGCCACTGACTTACTAGGAAAATACTTAATGCGAGAGACATCTAAAGGTAGAATGGTCGGAAAAGTTATAGAAGTAGAGGCGTATCTTGGACCTAAAGATAAAGCAAGTCATTCTTATGATAACAAAAAAACCGATCGTACAAGAGTCATGTATATGAAACCAGGAACTCTTTATATTTATCTGATTTATGGATTATACTACTGTTTAAATGTCATAACAGAGCCAGAAGGAATACCCTGCGCTGTATTAATCCGGCAATTATTTCCCATTAATGGAATTGAATTGATGAATGAAAATAGAAATGTTAAAATTGGAAAAAATTATCGAAATTTGACAGATGGTCCAGGAAAGTTGTGTATGGCATTAGATATAAAAAAAAGCCAATTTAATGGAATAGATTCCTGTTCTGAAGACTCAAAATTATTTTTTACTGAAGGTGAGGTTATTAATAAAGATTCCATTATCGCAAGTAAAAGAATTGGTATAGATTATGCTGAAGAAGATAAAAATCGGTTATTAAGATTTACATTAACGTCGTAATTGTAAAAATATATTCCAAATTCTTTTTTTTGAGGGTTTTTAAAATAATTTTTGAATCATGAGAAAAGAATTTTCCATTTTTTCCTATTACAAATTGGACACGGATGCTTAAATTTAAATATCTGAATTTATCCATTTTCATTGTAAAAGTGGTTTAAAACGTAGATTTGAGGTGCTTTTTACATTAAGGACGCATTAAAGTTTTTCCAAGCTTATATAAAAGAAATGATCGATGTCGGTGGAAATAATTTACCAAAAGCCATTTCTAGTAAATCAGGAGCAAAGCTAGGAAAATTATATAAAGGAAGAGGCTTAGTTTTAGATATTGAAACAGCATTGAAACAAATTTATATAGCTTTGAATGCAAAACCCGTGATAAACAAATTAAATGATGATAATTATGAAGTGTTTGTAAAATTTAAAAAAAAATTTTGTCCAATTGGAGGTTCAGAGAATCCATCTCGAGCTTCAATTTTTCAAGAAAGCATTTGTATTCCATACATGCGAGGCTTTCTAAATGAACTTTTTCCTCATCTTATTTTTGGAGAGGAAATTTTAAATTGTGTACCATTGAATGACCATAGAACTTGCCACTACATTCTAAAAGTTGATAAAAAAAAAGTTTAGATTAAACTTTACAACTTTTACTAATTTGTAATTGATAAAATATTTAGGTATAAGTCAAATTATTTTAAATGGGAAACCCTTCCCAAAATTATTATTATATAAATAAAAACTATAAGAATAATTAAATAGTTCAAAATGGAGATTTATTTAATCTTTTCTTTTAAATAATATGGTCTTATAAATGAAAATTTCGAGAAATCGGGATGCGTTAAAATTTTTTCAAAACTTTATTTATCAAATGATAGATGTTGGTGGAGAAAATCTTCCTAAATCAATTTCTACTAGTTTAGGGGCAAGATTAGGTAAAATGTTAAAAGAGAGAGGTTTTTTAGGAGTTGAAAGCAGTCTGAAAAAAATTTATAATGTTTTAAATGCTAAAACGAAGATAAAAACTATTACGGACAAACCTAAAACATTAGATATAACGCTTAAATATTCAAATAAATTTTGCCCCATTGGCGGTAAGTTTAATCCTGATAAAGCTAGAATTATACAAAATACAATATGTATACCCTATACAGCTGCTATACTGAATTCTTTTAATCCTGAATTTAGTTATGAATCTGAAATATTAGAATGCATTCTCAGTTCTAATAATAAACATTGCAGATATAAATTGATTTTAAAACCAAAAGTGTCAAGTGAAAATAGTGACTAAACAAAAATAATTAAAAAACCTGAACCTCGATATCAATCCTACTATTATGACCATATGATCTCATGCCCCTCCACGCCCTTACCATAA
>JBHLLJ010000204.1:0-4114 GCA_048885705.1 Candidatus Hermodarchaeota archaeon
GCAGATGGTGTCATATCAACTGTAGCACAAAAATCTGGATTAAGAACAAAATGGCCACAAAATCAAGTTACATTAGTTCCACAATATGATTTTCAAGCACCTTCAGAAAAAATTGATGATATAATGGGTGATGAAACATTAGGTATATGGTGGGGATCGACCTTTCCAGCATCGTATCAAGTTTTTTTTAATGATGGTTTTCATCAAGGATTAGGCAACTGGATGAATTGGTGGGATAAAAATCCATTATATTATTTAAATCGTGTTGTTAATCTTAAATATTATCAAAGATTATTAAAAATACTGGATGCTAAACCACGTGAACTTCAAGCTCACCTACTTCCTTGGTTAGATTATCCTTATAATACTCATGCCGATGGAGTTATATTAATCGGGGATGCTGGTGGATTTCCATGTCCACTTGAAGCAGAAGGAATATATCCCGCTATGGTAACAGGAAAAATAGCGGCAGAAGTAGCTTCTGATTTAATTCCTTCTGGAAATGTATCAAGAGCAAATCTTAAAAAATTTGATGAAAAATGGCAAAAAACTAGTGTTGGAAAAGAGTTTGAGGCTGGTTTTGAGTTATGGAATATATGGAAAGCTTTACCATTTAGCCCAAAAGAAACTATGTCTTGGTTTGTACCAATGATAATGGAAATCATTGGAGGAATATTTGATTGGTCACAACCTCATGCTTTAAGAGTGCGTCAAATTATAGGGCACATAAGATCATATCTGCCTAAAGCAACACCATTTATAATGGCATACTTAATACCTTTATTAACCAAAGTTTTTGAAGATGATTTAGATAAATTAATGGATCCTAAGAAGATTATGAAAGTTTTACCTAAACTATTGGATTTACTACCAGAGAAAAAGAAGAAGAGAGGTGTTTAACAAAAATGAATATAGAATTAGAAGGATTGACCAAACGAATTCCAGGTGTAGATAACTTCATTTCAATAGATTATAATAAATGTAATAATTGTGAACGTTGTTTAATTATATGTGTTATGAACTTATGGCGCAAAAAAGAAGGAAAAATCTATATTATTGATGAATATCAATCGAAATGTTTGGAATGTGCTGCTTGTTACCAAGTTTGTGATGCTGGTGCAATAATATTCCAATATCCTAAAGGTGGTACAGGAATAGTCATTGAAAGAGGATAAATTAAATTTGAAAGGCAAACAAGCAATTGTCTATTTAATATAAAACTATCAGGAAAATTGTATGAAAAGGACCATTAGAAAGGAAAAGTAAAGAAAATTTTATAACATTTATCTTGTAAGTTAATAATAATATGAATTTATCTCTATCCAAGCATTAATTGGAATTAATTTTATTTAACATCAATCTCTTAAAAGTGAGTTTAAAAATGATAATAAAACCTCATCGAATTGATATTCATCATCATATTCTCCCTCCTGAATATCTATCATCATTAGCTAAGATTGGTATTACTACTGTTACTAATGTACCTTTCCCTAAATGGGATCCAGAATATAGTCTTGAGTTTATGGATCGACAAAGTATTGCAGCTGCAATAACTTCAATATCTTCTCCAGGAATTTATTTTGGAGATCCCAAATTTGCAATAAATCTCGCACGTCTTTGTAATGAATATTCTGCTAATTTAATAAATGACTATCCAAAGCGGTTTGGTGGGTTTGCTATATTACCTCTTCCTGATATTGAGGCTTCACTGCTTGAATTAGAGTACGCTTTAGATATATTAAAATTAAATGGTGTAGGAATGCTTACAAATTATAATGGTAAATATGTTGGCGATCCTGAATTTGAAAATCTTTTTTCTGAACTAAATCAGCGAAACACAATAGTTTTCATTCATCCAGATATGCCTCCTGAAGAAAAGTTACCTAATCTTACTCTTCCTACCGCTATTTTAGAATTTGTTTTTGATACAACACGAGCATTAGCAAATCTCATGCATCATGGTATTTTTAAAAGGTATCCTAATATTAAATTTATTTTCGCTCATGCTGGAGGAACAGCACCCTATTTAGCATGGAGGATTTGCTTTGGAAATAAGAAATTGATTAAACAATTCAAAAATCTTTATTATGGTACAGCATTGTCTGCTACAAAGAATGTTTTTCAATTTTTGATGGAATTAGTCGATCATTCCCATATCCTCTTTGGCAGTGATTTTCCATTTGTACATGAAGTTGCTATAGAAAAAATGATTCGAGAAATTGTAAAATACAGTGAGGTTGATAAACAAAAATGCTTCGACATTGAACAGAAAAATGCATTATCACTTTTTCCACAATTTAAATCTATGTTCTACCTATAAAATTTGAAAAAGTAAGGTTCAGGCAGTTAAAAGTAACTCTTAGAGGGAATTTCAAACTCCCTAATCGTTCACTACAAGATATTGGCATATTATAAAAAAATTCCCATTAAATATACTGAGCTTGATTCGCAGAACCAAGTACTTCTTTATTCCTACTTTTAATCATTTCTATTGATTCTTGACGAGCTAAACCTAAATATTTCCTTGGTTCAAGATGATCTGGATTGTCAACTAAATATTTTCTTATCATCGCAGTAAAGACTACTCTCAAATCAGTTGCGATATTTATTTTACAAACTCCATATTGAGTTGCCTTTCTAAGTTGGAACTCGGGAACTCCAAAAGCTTTACCAACTTTTCCACCATATTCGTTAATAATCTCTATATATTTCTTAGGGATAGATGATGAGCCATGTAGAACAATTGGAAATTTACCAAGTCGTTTTCTAATTTCCTGAAGTATATCAAAACGCAATTCTGGAATGTCTTCCTCTTTTTCTACTTTAAATTTATAAGCCCCATGGGATGTGCCTATTGCAATTGCCAATGAATCACAATTTGTTTTATTTACAAAATCTTCAACTTGTTCCGGATTGGTATAATAATGCTTAGTTGCTTTTACATGGTCTTCAATACCAGCAATAATTCCTAATTCAGCTTCTACACATACATCTTTTTCATGAGCATATTGGACAATCTTTTTTGTAATACGAATATTTTCATCAAATTTTGAATGGCTACCATCAAACATAACACTTGAAAACCCATTATCTATACAGTTTTTAGCTTCTTCAAATGAACTTCCATGATCTAGATGTAAACCTATAGGGATGTTATACCCTAAATCTTTTGCCATTTGTACTGATCCTTGACCTAAATATCGAACCATTATTGGATTAGCATATTTTCCAGCAGAAGGACTATTTTGTAAGATAACTGGTGAATTGCTTTCTCCACAGCCTATAATAATGGCTTGTAATTGTTCTAAATTACTAAAATTATATCCTGGAACCGCGAACTTTCTTTTTAACGCAACTTCAAACATCCTTTTCGTATTCGATAATCCTAATTCTTTAAAAGATACCATAAATATCAATTAAAATCTGTTATATGATTAATATCATAATTTTTGTAATATAAATTAAGAGGACTGTATATATTTAAAGTTATTTTCAAAAAAAAATGTTAGAAATTAACTAAAATGGGAATAAAAAACTAAACTTTCATTTAAGCTGGTACTTTAACATTTAATTTAATTTTTAATTCTTTATAACGTGAACGAAGGGTCACTTCTGTAACCCCAATTACCTGTACAATTTGTTGTTGAGTAACCTCTTTATTTTTAAGTCTACATGCTAAATAAATCGCTCCAGCACATAATCCCTTTGGATCTTTACCACTAATAGAAAATCTTTTTCTATATGCATTAAGAATTTTAGTTGTGAGTTGTTCTATTTCAGAATCTAGCCCTAAATCTGACATATACTTTGGAATAAGAGAAACTGGATTAGTTGATGGTGGATTTAATTTCAATTCTTTGACTAATGTTGAGTAGCATCTTCTTACATCTTTAGCATTTACTGATGCTTCATTCAATATTTCTTGAAGTGTTCTAGGAAGTTTTTTCCTTCTGCATGCCAAGTATAAACAAGCCGCCACCATGGCATTAATTGATCTTCCTCTCAATAATTTCTTTTTAAAGGCTTCAATATAAAGACGCATTGCATCTTCTCTCACGTAATTAGGTAAATTCAAAATAGTACCAATTCTTTTTAATTCCGTAGATGCAATTAA
>JBHLLJ010000205.1:0-4085 GCA_048885705.1 Candidatus Hermodarchaeota archaeon
ACTATAGAAAGTATAATTTCTGATTTAACGGAATTAGATAAAAAACTTCTTAAAGAAAAATTTTGGTGGATAACTGGGCTTGTTCATGATGTTGGATATCCTCTAGGGAAAATGACGACAGCAGTTAATTATTCACTTGTAAATCAATTATTAAAATGCTATCCAACTATTGATCTAGAATTTATCCCCTTTGAAATCAATCTAACTTGGAAAGGGCGACAAGATGAATATTTGAAAATACTAGAAGAGGGTCTCTCTAAAGAAGCACGTTCTTTAATAAGAGAAGGTGCTGGATATAAACAACAAACATTATCTGCTCAAGATCCTCAAGTCTTCCTAACTCGAGCAGAAGGTCATCCTGAATATCAATATAAGAATCCAGTAGAACTAGACCATGGAGTTATTTCAGCACTTTCTCTACTTAAAGGGATTGGAACGCCACAAGAAATTAAGGAAAATGATGAAAATGAGGGCTATATTTTGGTGGCGAGAGCAATAGCTTTACATAATTTTAAAGTTCAACTTAAAGATTATGTGTTTGAAGCACAACCTTTGGCTTTTTATTTAATGCTAATAGATGAATTACAGGAATGGGGTCGTCCAATCCCAATTCAAATACGTGATACTTATTTTACAACCGAATTAAAGAAAGTCACATTATTAGAAGACCTATTACTGAATTTAGATGAATTTAATTGGTTGATGCAATTTAAAAACAAACAAGCTAAAAACCTTATGAAATTCAATTTTAGATTATTTTCAAATGAAAAGAGAAAGACATTTGGAAGACTAAGTAGGGGAGAACTGTTCCCTAAAACAACTATTAATCTCCAAGATGTTGAGATTTTAGAAAATAAAAAAGAAAAGAAGGAAAATGTAATAGCACAAGATATAATAATAATTTAGGTGAATCAAGATAATGGAGGATTTAAAAGGAAATGGTTTGAAGATTTATACGGCAATTTTTGAAGGCCAAAAGAGTGTCGAAATTGATGGTATTGATTATCCAATTAAAAAGTTCTCCAGTGGTGTAAAATATGTAGATCTTTTTGGGTATCGTTATATTGAGCAAAACCGCAATAAAAAATCAGAATGGGGTAAAAAAGCGAGAGAAGGTCATAAAATAATGTGGATTATTAAGGGGAGACGTTATATTGCACAAATCTTTGATGGGAAATATAATGATTTAAAAAAATAACCAAGATAAATCTATACAATAGGTATAAAAATTACCATTTACTCTTTTTTTTTAATTATTTCCTTCCCAGGAATTTGGATATAAAACTTGTTCTAAAAATCGGACTCCAATTAATTAATATTAATTAATGATTGTTTTATGTTTAGTGAAATATAGAATTGAATTAAAAAAGTCAGCGACATGTTATGGAAGCTAATTTCAGAATAGATACAAGTTATTATGAATTTTTGGATTTAGTTCAGATTATATCCAAAAATTCAGTATCTATTCAAAAAGAGCTTATAAAAACAATTTATGAAAATTATGATATCAACAAGGTACGACATGAATTAGAAAAGAAAATATCATTTTTAGATAAATTATTAGCTAAATAAATAAGCAAAAATCAAGTTCAAACATTTTCCATTTCCTTATTGAGTATATTCTTTTGAATATACTCTTCAATTTTTTAAATTTCCTTTAAATTTTTCAAAGATCAGTTCTAAATAGGATTTCCTTATAGATTCTTCTTTTTTAATACCGAATAAATCTAAGAAATCAAATAAAATTTCTTTAGAATCTTCAACTTTTCCAGCCGAATCTAATAAAAATTCAACTTCTAAAAAGTATTGGTCTAAAATAGGTATATAATCGATTAATGCCTCTATATAATAGTTTTTAAATTCAAACTCATATAATTCTCTTTCCTTCTTAACAGTAAAGATTTCTTGAAATCCCAAATCTTTTAATAATAATCTCATGTTTTCAGTATTTTCTATTTTAATATCAAGTTCTTTTCGTGTTTTTGTAGTAAGATCCATCTTTTTACCTTTATAAGTGATGAAATGATTTATAGTCTGTTTTTTTGGTTTGTCATTTTTATTAAATTCAACAGATTTCCTTAATCTAAGAGCTTCATCAGTCTCTCTGAAGTCTCTTAATCCCTTCGGCATATTAAAATAAATATCTTCATGAAGAAGGGAGAATTTATAAACTCCGTTATTGTCCTCAAACATTTCTCGAATTAATTCTGGATCTGGAATATTTACTTTAATCTCTACTTCAATCATATGGTTAATTTTCTCTCTGATAACAATTATAATTTATTATTTTTTATTAGTATTAATAAAATGAAATCGAGATGACTTATCTATTTCTCAGATACATGAAGAAGCTAGAAAACTTGCAGAAGAATATGGTTATCTACCCTATATGATTGAAAGATATATTCAATTCTTAGGTTTAGAACAGACTTTAGAATATTTGAAAGCAAGTGAGCTTCCTTTGACTCCATCAATTCGAACTAATACTCTTAAGATATCAGCTTCAAATTTAAAAAAGAAATTGGAAAATAAAGGATTCGAGTTAGAACCAATTAAATGGGTTCCATACGCATACAATATTTTAAAGACTCCCTATAATTTAGGTTCTACTCACGAATTTCTACAAGGTTATTATTATTTACAGAATGTAGCTTCAATGCTTCCAGCAATAATTCTTGCCCCAAAATCTAATAATATCGTGATCGATATGTGTGCTGCTCCAGGTAGTAAGGCAACTCATTTAGCTCAGTTAATGAATAACGAGGGTACATTAATATTAATAGATAGAAATAAAAAGCGTATTCCTGCTTTAGAAATAAATTTACGTAGATTAGGGATTCATAATTCAATTGTATTAAATTTTGATGCTATTAACCTTCCAGAATTAAATATTAAAGCAGATAAAATATTACTAGATGCCCCATGTACGGGAGAAGGACTTATAAGACAAGATAAAAATAGAAAGAAAAGTAAAAAGTTGATAGATATAGAAAAACTCTCTTCAATCCAAAAAAAGTTACTAAACGCTGGCTTAAAAATGTTAAAGCCTACAGGTGAACTATTATATAGTACATGTTCTATAGGTCCTGAGGAAAATGAATTTGTAATCAATGAAGTATTAGAACAAAAACCAGATTTTTCCATTTTAAAGATAGGTGAATCTTATGGTCTTAATGGGTTTACCAAAGTATATGAGAAATCACTTAGGGAAGATCTAAAACATTCCCAGAGACTTTATCCTCACATTCATGACACCATTGGATTTTTTTTATGTTTGATTAGAAGGGAATCTTGATAGACTATTCTTATTGTTTTTCTCTCAAATAAATTCCCTTATCACTTAAGTTAATCGCAATTAAATCTTCAGGTTTGAGATTTTGAATTTGGTTACTATCTATAATAGCTCTACCGAGTGCAATTATTTCTTCTTCCTTATTAAAAATTATTAAAAAGCTGTTTTCTTTAAAGTTATACGATTTTTTTACGACCATATTCTTCAAAATATTATTTCCATAGAGAACTGATTTCTCTCCACCCTCATTGACATGTACTTGTACAAGATTGGGAATTAGACCTCTCGCATATAAAAATTCAGCACCTTCTAGACTTAAAAAGAATTCTCCTCTTTTTATAAAGCCAAAATATAAACCTACTAGATTAATATAATCATAAATATTTGGATTTTTTAATATTTGCTTCAATTCAGAAGAAATTAAATAAATTTTTGGGAAATTATTGGTTTCTATTCGCTTTTCAATTGAAATATATATCGAATTCTTAAGATCTTGAAAATCAGAAAAGATGTTTGAAGAAATCGCTGAAAGAGATTTCATAATTATATCTTTTTCAATTTGATTTATAGATCTAAAGTTTTCAATATCATTCATTGTAAAGGAAAAAAAAAAGAATTAAGAAGTCTTATTATTATTAATCTATAAAAGTATTAAAAAATAGTGTTATCTATAAATGGGTATTCGTAAGATAGAAGACGAGATTGATTTAAAAGAGGCTATGAAAAAAAAAGCTACAGAACTGAAAATGAAAGATATGCAAGCAAAAGCCTCTATTGAAAAATTTACAAAAGA
>JBHLLJ010000206.1:0-4069 GCA_048885705.1 Candidatus Hermodarchaeota archaeon
AATCTAATAAAAGGACTAAACAAAAAAGCTAGCTTTATTATTAAACTCATGATATCAGATTAGAAACATTATTAAAAGCTTTTATGAAATTCTACCTGTAACGTTAAATAGAGATTTATTAGGATTATTACTATAAGGTTACAAATCCTCGACTACTCGTTTCATATAATTTATTGACTTGGCTGAGAGCATTATCAAGGCTAAGGCGCTCATCTGGGTCTTTCTTTAGCAAATTCTGCGAAATTGTTAATAATTCGATTAAAGTCTCATCTTCATATGGTAAACTCTTAAAATTTAGATTATGGGTGTGCTTTAAATTAATTAATTTTACAAAGTATTGTTCTTCGTCAAAAATATGGTAACCATATATTAATAAATATAGGATCGCACCAACCGCATATGCATCCATTTTAATTGAATTATAATCTAAGTGTAAAAGATACTCAGGAGCAGAATATCTAATGGAACCAAGAAAATCTTGATTTGAATATTGCAAAGTGGTATCACTTAAATCTTTAATTACTCCAAGATCCATAAGTTTGATTGATCCATTATTTAGGATCATAACATTATCGGGTTTTATGTCACGATGGATAATTCTGTTCTGATTGAGAAAATTGACAACTGAACAAATATTTTTTGCCAATTCAATGATCAAATCTGTGTCAATTGGATAATTCTCTTTTACAAAATTGTTAAGTGTCTTTCCATCTAAAAATTCCATTAAAAGATAGGGATTCCCATTCGCTGACAATCCATAATAATACAGTTTAACCAAATTAGGATGTTCTAACTTAATTCCTGTCTTAAATTCTCTTTGAATTCTCTTTTCTTGATTTTTTACATGAAGTTTTTCTTTCTTATAGATTTTTATTGCATACAATTTGTTTTGGTCTAATTTCAAGAGCCTGACTAATCTATCATTTATAATATTGCAAGAATAAACCTTGGCAGACCAACCTTCGCCTAAAAACTTTATCAATTTGAAATCTCTGCTAAACTCTTGCTGATAATTTTGCTCTATTTGTATACCAGTGTAATTAAAATCGTCATATTCTTGAAATATATCAGTTTTATGAAATTTATAAAAAATCTCGTTAATAATAGCCAGTAGGGAAGGAAAATAAATTATATCTAATTCTTCTCCTGTCTGAATGGCTGTGTTCAAACTTTCCCAAATTTCAGGATCTTTCTTAATGGCTTTTGTAAAAAAATTTAATTTCTGTTTCCCAAGGTAAGATTGTCCTCTTATTACATAACACACTAAAAATGATTCGATTGGATTAATTAGGATTGTGTTTTCGCCGATCTGGATACGATCGATAGACTCAGAAAAAATTTCATTACTTAGAGTTGTTAAAGAAGACATAAAAGAGGTGAAAAGCCAATTTTTATCCCAATCCGTTCTAAATGGATAGTTAAAATATGAAAGTCCATTTTTCCCCATAATTAAAAGCACAATGGGTTCTTCGTATAGAACTTCTAAAGGATTTACAGCTCGTTTGTGGATCAACTGCTCCATTTGTTGACGGATGCCCGCTAATTGCATCCTCTCGCTTAATGAAGTGTTTAAATCATCAATCCCTTCCCATTTATTTATTTTTTTGAGTAAATCGTCGTGCTCGGTTGAAATCCTTATAGCGAGGTTATTGATATGATACTTTTCCGCAATGTTTTGTGCTTTAGTCAATAGTTTTTGAGCTTCCTGTAATTCAAGGGTCACTAATGCGAGTCTAGCTCGAAATATGTATACTTCAGCTAGTAAAGGGAATGAGTGGTTTTTTTCGGCTAGATCGAGTAATTTCATAAGATTTGGCTTAATCTCATCGATTAACTCATGATCTCCAGTATTTTGAAGTTCATACAATAGCAGATCAGTTAAATGCAATAAGGCAATAATTGTAATTTCGTAGTCAACAATTTCTCCTTCGACTATTTCTTTCAACATTTCTTCAGCTTTACCCCGATTTATGGTTCGGGGGCTGCTCTTCAAGAACACGGCGTTGTCAAGGCGATAAGCCATGCTACTAAATTTCGACCTATCTTTAATTTGCCTTAGTTGTTCTAGGTATTTTTGAGCCAACTCGCGGTCACCCTCTTCAAGAGCTAAATGAAATAATGAATCAATGGATGTAACTCCAGAAATTCCTATTTGTTTAAAGATATTTATGCTTTTTTCCAAGGTTTCTTTAGCAAGGTTGAATTTGCCTTGCTTTCGATACAAATCTCCAAGATTGTTAAGAGCTGCTGCTATTCCAAATTTATAATCAATTGTTTCTGCGATTGCTAAAGCTTTGTTGTAGTACTCTATTGCACTATTCATTTCACCTTTAAAAGCATAAATAATACCAAAATGCATATAACAGCTTAGAATCTGCGATTTATAATTAATTTCTTCAGCCAGTGAAAGACATTTGCTTGAATATTCTATCGATTCTTCAAACTTACCTTGATAGTAATATATATTTCTCAGTATTTCAAGGGACTCAATTATACCTACTTTGAGGACAAGTTTTCTGTTTAACATTAGAGAATGCTCCGCATACTCGAGAGCTTTATCAAAGTCTCTTTTCATAAAATATATATTTGCTCTACAATAGGAAATCTCAGCTTTTCTTTTGTTGGGCTCTTTCGATGTCGCTAAGTTAAGGGATTTAAGAATATTTTCACTTTGCGAAAGCAATATAAGAGCTTCTTCATATTTATACGTTGAAATATAAGCCATTGATTTCACAATGTAAACATCAACTAGTTGAAGTGAATGATTCTGTCCCTGAGTCTGGTTATAAGCCTTTTCAGCATAGTCTAATAATTTTTCATTATCCTTTAATTTGTCAGATAATAAGCCCATTAGAATATAATAAGATATTTGTTCATATTGCGAGATATCCTTCCTTTCCCCAAAATCTTTTAAAGCTTGAGATGCTTTATCAAATCTCCCATTTTCAATGAATTTCTTTGTATTTACTAATTCCTTTGGTTCTAATTCAGACATATTCAAACAATTCCTTTATATCTCTATATCCTTAGTGTCAGTCCAATTATTATCAATTGGATTGATTCCAATAACGCTGCTATTTTCAAATACTGTTCTGATTCCATCAAGTCTTTTTATGGTAAATAATTAAGGTAATATTTTATTTAAGTATGGTTTTTTGTTTTTACAGAATTGTTAATAATCCTATTTATATTCAATAAGTTCCAATAAAGATCAATGTTAATTTCCTTTGAAAAATTAACCTGTATTGCGTAAAAAGAACTTTTTTTCAGCTTTATATGGAGGATAAGAAAATAATTTAATATGAGATATCCTTACTATGATAGGATTCGTAATCTGTAAAACAAGATAATTTAGGGAAATTTCCACTACTTTGGATATTTCTTGAGATGGAAGGTCTAATAGAAGGGTTACATGTGGACTCCACATAATATCTGGTTTTCGATCCAAAATTACTCCTTGGTTTTCTAATGTCTTCAAACAAAGCTTTCTTAAAGAATGAAGATTGCTTGAATATTTAGGATTAAGATAGAAAATATGGGTGGTAGGAAAGGTAGTTAAACCAGTAAATTCTGGTGAAAAAGAGTTAAATTTAGAAATTGCACATAACAATTCATTGTAATATTCTTCTTAGAATAATTCGACCATGTATAATATTACGAAAACAAAGATAAAGGTACCAAAAGTTCGAAAATCTTTAAATTTTATCCTAATTTTTAGTGAAATCGTGATGTAAAGGTAAATTCAGCGTCTGATTTCACTGAAAATTCTGTTTAAAATTTGAATACAAAAATTATATAGATTCAATTATCTCTACAAATATGTCGCTTCCGAAGCATAGAGATGAAAATGCGTAACAGTGACAAAACCAAGCCGTTTGTATAGATTCTCTGCCAAAGGTGACGAATGAAGCACTACAAGATTCTGACCAGCTTGTCTTGCAGCTTTCATAGTTTCAACCATTAACACGCTTGCTAAACCTTGCCCCCTTTCTTCTGGTTTTGTCACTACACCATAGATACCGACAGACTCATCTCCAAAATATGAACCAACCTTCGAAATTGGAACACC
>JBHLLJ010000207.1:0-4014 GCA_048885705.1 Candidatus Hermodarchaeota archaeon
GTGAAATCTAGATAAAATTCCACAAGATTTAAAATATTCTAAAATTAAAGGCTTAAAAGTCGGAAGATTGTCAATTTTTGATTTTTCTAATAGATCAGCAGCAAAGATTTCTGGAAGGTATTTTCTTGTAATCGTTACTTCTTTAACTTCTCCCATCATAATTTTGATTTTTCTAAATGCACTCCCTGAGTGGGGAAAATGAAAAGCGCTTAAAAATTCTGAAGGCTCATCTCCTACATCGACTGAGATGATCTTACAGGGGGGAAGTCTACATTCTATCCTAAGTTCTTCTTGGAGAGCTATTGTACTTCTAGAACTTACAAATCTTTTACGAATTGGAGATTTTGGTCCTTTCCATATGAAAATTCTTCTTAAATCTTCCCGAATAATTACAAATACTTGCTCTGGATGGGAAATCAAAAAAACTTGAAGTTTATCTTCATCTACTTTAATTTTTTTCTTTTCTCCCGAATCATCGAGTTCATAAACCATAAATTTCTCATGATTCTCCATTTTCATTCCTCTAAATTTAAAAAATTCAAATTATTTTGTGTGATTAAAATGGTTAAATCAATATTGAAAAAAAAATACAATTGTTAAAATGTATTTTTCTTTTTTTTATTGTTGTTTTACGGATCAGATTTAAACTTACTCTTTCATATGTGATTATTTAAGGTAGCGATGAAAAATTTAGGATAATTTTTTTCTCAAAATGGAATTACATCCTGATTATATTAAAGAAAATTTAGAACAGATAGGGAAAAAAGAAGCATTAGCTCTTTTAAAGGAATTGATCGATAGTTCAACTGATCTGAAGCAGCGAAAAAAGGCTCTCTTAAATTTTGGATCACTTGATGAGGGAAATAATTTCAAATTTTTCGAGCATTTATTCCTTTCAGATGAGGATATAAATATCAGATTGATAGCAGGGCAAATATTAAAAGAAAAGTATCTACAGAATAAGAAACTAATAGCTTTGTTAAGTTATGCATTAAATAAATTGGATAATGTAGAACAACAAATATATGCTGTTAGAACCTTGAATTTGATAAAAAATTCAAAAGCTCGAAAAGTTTTAGTAGAATATCTCAGAGACTTAATTGAAAAAGAATTTCAATCAAGGGAAAAAGATTTTCCAAAAGAAATTTTTGAATATAATTATAGACACCCTATCCCTGATCTGTTTTTAGATATTTGTATAAATTGTGTGTTAAATAACTATTATACATTTAGATGTGGGTATCATACAAGTTTAAAAAAAGGAAAAATTGTCTATTTGAACTGTGAGAGTTCTAATTTAAATAAAATTACCGATATTAAATCAATAGATTGTTTGAAAGATTTAGAACACCTTCATTTGCATCGAAATAAGCTTATAACTTTAGAGGGGGTTCAAATTTTAAAGAATTTACGAACTTTGGATGTATCTTATAATATATTAGAAAAAATTCAGAATTTAGATGAATTAGAGCAGTTAGAAGAATTGATTTTATCAAACAATAAAATTCATAAAATAGAGGGTATTGAATCGTTAAAAAATTTAAGGAAATTATATTTAACCCAGAATTTCATAAATAAAATTGAGAATTTGAGTAGTTTAAGTAATTTGGAGACATTAGATTTAAGTCGCAATCAGATAAGAAGAATAGAGAATCTGAATATGTTAATTCAATTAAAACGATTAAATCTTTCTTTTAATGAAATTGAGGAAATTAGTGCTCTGGAGAATTTAAAAGGATTAATGTGGTTATATCTTAATGATAATAAGATAGAAAAAATTGAAGGATTAATGACCCTCGAAAATTTAAAAGGATTGTATCTTTCAAATAATTTAATTGAAAGAATTGAATCTCTTGAGAATTTAGTGAATTTAAAAAAATTGGAGCTTTCCAATAATAAGATTAGCAGAATAGAAGGTTTACATAATTTATTAGAGTTACAAGAATTATATTTAGATAATAATAACTTAAAAAGAGTAGACAATCTGAATAGTTTACGTAGCCTTATCATGCTGCACCTAGGGAGAAATAATATCTCAGAATTTAGAAGGGAAAGCATTGAGAAACTAAGAAATTTGAATTTTATTTTTTTAAATGAGAATCCTTTAGATCAAAAAAGTTCAGAAGAATACCAAAAAAAGTTAAGATTTCCGTAGATTAAGTTAGTCACCGACTTAAAATTCCATTAAATTCTCATCAACGGATTTAATTATCCATAGATTTCAAATAGATTGATTTTTATTGTTCTTAACATACTTAATATTTAAAATTATATTGCTTTCTTTCAATGTGATTTAAGATGGCCCAAGGTAAAGAATCTGCAACATTTATACCACGCTTAATTAAAGAGGATGATATTTATGGGAAAGCAGGGTATACTTTAAACCTTGTAAAACCTAATGTATATCAATTTCACACAAGAGGACCCGGGTGTCATGTTTATCTAATTATTGGAGAAAATTTAAATGTACTAATAGATACAGGGATTATCACTAAATTCAATAGCCTTAATTATCTACTAACAACAGAAGTAGGGTTAAAAATTGAAGATATAAATTTAGTAATCAATACTCATGAACATTTTGATCATATTAGTTCTAATGCGTATTTTCATTGCCCATTTGCTGCACATAGGTGGGCTGCAACAAAAATCCAACATACTGATGAATTAATAACAAAGGGTAAAAAATGGGGTGTAGATTTATCCAATTTAAAAATTAATATCTGGCTTGAGGATAGAAATATCATCGATTTAGGAAATGTGATTTTAAAAATTGTTGAAACCCCAGGACATACATCTGGTTGTATTTGTATTTATGAACCAGTTAAGCATTATATCTTTACAGGTGATACATTGTATAAAGAAGCTATTACTAACATTTATGAGTCCGGTTCAATATCTGAATACATTAACTCCTTACACATTTTAAATACATTAAGAATAAACAGTTTTTTTCCTAGTCATGGAGATTTTGTTCTTGGTGAAGAAAATGTTAAGAAAGAAATTGAATCCTCAATTGAAAATGCTAGGATGGAACTTCAAGTGTTTATTCAAAAGCTTAAAAGTAAACCATTAGAAAGTGCTAGAGTTCCACCTTCACTCTATAGAAGAGAGAAGGAGGATTTATAACATATTTATGATATAATGGAATTAACCGCAATTCCTTTTCCACAAAAATTACAGTATTTTAATTTTTTGGAGAAAAATTCTCCACAACTTTTGCATTGATGCAATTTTTGTTCCATTATTGCTTCTACTACATTGTGAAATGCTTTCTGGACATTCTCACCTGTTTTTGAAGAAGTGCCAATAGGTTCCCCATAGCAGTTTAATTTAGCAATAATTTTCAAAGCATCAGCCTTACTGATTTCTCGCTGTTCCTTTAAGTCGGTTTTAGTACCAATTATTATCTTGATGATTTCCTTAGAATTATTATCAATCATTTTAACCCAATTCTCAATATCATCTAAAGAATTCTTATTAGTTGTATCATAGAGTAATAGAGCAGCTGCAGCACCATTCACATAAGCAGGAAACAGAATCCGATATTTTTCTTCCCCTCCAAAATCCCAAATATTCAACTCAATACTTAAATTTTCCATTATCTTAATTTGTTTTCTTTTAAAAGCTACTCCAATCGTTTTTATTGATTTTTCATTAAATGTATCATCTACATATCTGGTTATCAGTGAAGATTTTCCAACTCCTTTTGCACCTGCTACGCAAATTTTGTATTTTAACATAATTAGACGATCGTTGAAAATATTCTTATTAAATAAAAGTAATAGAGTGTGGGTATTAATAGGTTTCTATACAAATTTTACACACAAGTATAGCGATTTTAAATAGTTAAAATTAGATTATTCATTATTATCGATTTTGAATTATATAATCATCAATCCATAATTCCATTAAGACCTCATCAATATAATCTGATTCCATTAAAAATTGTTTCTTTCTTACGCCTATAATCTTAAAACCTAGTTTTGTAAAAAGATGGATAGCTCTTTCATT
>JBHLLJ010000208.1:0-3995 GCA_048885705.1 Candidatus Hermodarchaeota archaeon
TTAGAAAAATTATTAAAAAGAAAGTTTTGTTTGAAAAATAATTAGAAATAATTAAAAAAAATTTATATCCATTCTTCTCTTAATATGTTTCCTTGAACCCCTACAACTACATATTTTATAGGAACTTTTCGATTTGCTCGCTTAGCACCTTCCTGAGCAATTGCTAATAATCCTCCGCAGCATGGGACCTCCATAATTGCTACCGTGAGTGTATTAATTTTTGCATCCTCTATCAATGACTTAATTTTTTCAATATATATTTCCCTACCTTGATCAAGTTTAGGACAAGCAATAGCAATGGATTTACTTTTTAAGAAATCTCTATGAAAGTCTCCGTATGAAAATCCTACGCAGTCAGCTGAAAGAAGAACATCTGCTCCCTGATAATAGGGTGCTCGAGGATTGATTAGATGCATTTGAACAGGCCATTGTCGTAATTCTGACGATATTTTTCCAGATACTTCGGTTTTTACTTCTGGTTCATCAAAAACCATCGTTTGAGCAGAAGAGCAGCCACATTGATGAGCATGTTCATTCACAATTTGCTTTATTTGTTCTGTTTCAAAATTCTCACTCTTCTTCATAGATTCTAAATGCTTTTCAACAGCTTCCTCATCAAACTCTAAAGCTTCTCTTTCGATTATTTCAAGTGCGCCCTCAGGACAACCAGAAATGCATGCCCCGAGACCATCACAGAATATTTCATTTATAACCCTAGCCTTTCCATCTATTACTTTTAAAGCTCCCTCTGCACAGTCCACAACGCAATTTCCGCATCCTGTACAAAGATCTTCGTCGATCTTGATAATTTTTCTCTTTAATACTTTATGTTGTTTTGCTTCAGTCATGATTAAATCAAATGGAAGTCATAATATATTTTTGATTTCGAACATGTTCAAAAAGAATATGAAAATAAATTCAAAAATAATATTAATATTTTAATTTGTCTTCTTACCATAAAACACATGAAATTGAGAATAAATTATTCATATCTAAAAATATAGATTCAAATCATATAATATTTATTTGAAGTACTCTATTACTATTTCAACTACTTAATTATAAAATTTAAAAAATAATTAAAACAGGTAAAGTTATTCTTTGGGTGTAAATGAATGAATGTTATTGGTATATCAGGAACTCCTAGAAAGAGAGGAAATAGTGAAATCCTGCTAAGGTATGCTCTTAAACCTTTTGAAGATAATGCATGGAATATTAAGACTTTTCTTTTGAGTGAATTAGAAATTAAGCCTTGTAATGCTTGTGATTCATGTAGGAAAACTGGGACTTGTATTATTAATGATGATATGCAAGAGATTTACGATGCTTTTCGATGGTGTAATGCGATTATCATCTCCACACCTGTTTATTACCTTAATGTTAGTGCTCAATTACTCTCGTTACTTCAGAGAATTTATGCTGTAAATGTCGAAAAACCTTTAGAAGGAAAAGTGGGTGGTGTTATTGCTGTTGGTAATGGAATATGTGGAGGTCAAACATTGGCAGCTAATGCTATTTACACTTGGATGCTCTCGTGTGGAATTATATGTGTGCCTGGTGAATTGAATGCCATAAAAGCTGTTGCTGACAAGCCAGGTGATATTTTAAATCAAGAAAACCAATTAAATCAAGCAGAAATTCTTGGACTCAATGTTCTAAAAACAGCAAAGTTATTAAATTATAACACCACAATTTGAATTCCGATAAAGAAATAAAAATAAATTAAAATTAGATTATTTGAAAAAATTTTTAAATTCCTAACTTTTTTCTATTTGATTCAATATGTTCCATCATCGCATCTACTGCTTCTTTTGTATCAGTTTCTACATGTAAAATGCCACCAGTTAAATCTTTGCAATCTATAGTTAAAAGTTTTACTAAATCAGCACCCCCAGTAACTGTGGGGACAGGATTAACGTAAGTATAAAGACCAAAGGCTAAAGCGAATATTGCATCTATTGTAGCTTTTTGTTCCATATATTCTGGAGCTACGGCAACTACAGGAAGATCTGGAATTGGTACACCACCAAGTGCGGCAGAGATGGCACCAACTAAATCAGCAACCCTACCAGTATCTGTACATGTTCCATAGCTTAGCACAGGAGGTATTCCTAATTTTTCGCACACAGCTTTAAGGCCAGAACCCGCCATTTCTTTTGCTTCTGGAACACACAATCCTCCAACTTGTAGAGCTCCATTACCACAACCCATTGATAATACCAAAACATCTCTTTTAATTAATTCTTTAGCCACCTCAATAGTATGTACATCTTGACCATAATCTCTAAGAGTTGTGCAAGACACTAATCCTGCAACTCCCCGTATTGTTCCATCTTTAATTACATCGAGAAGGGGTTCCAATGTGCCTCCTAACGCTGCAACTATACTCTCACTTGAAAATCCAACTATTGCTTCATTCATGTCTAAACCCTTAATGGGTTCTACACTTGCTTTGCGTTCTTTAAAATTATCGATTGCCATTTGAAGTAATGCAGCTGCTTGCTCTTCAGCTTTTTCAGGTTTATAATCTACTCTTTCAGTTATACCTTCAAAAACCACAACTTCAGAAACTGGCACTAATTTGAATTTATATTTTTTAGCATATATAGGATCGATTGGCATACAACAGTTCATATCACAGACAAATGCATCAATGCAACCACTTGCTAGGACGGCTTCTTGCATAATCCAATTACCTGTAAATCCATAAAATACATCATCCATTTCCCATCTTTGAATCATTTCTTGTCCGGTTTCAATATTTGCTATTATTCTCAAACCTTTCGCTCCAACCGCCCTTGCTTTTTCTTGCCATTCGGATTTTCTTGCAAGCTGTACCATAGCAAATCCTAAGAATGGCTCATGTCCATTTGGCAATATATTAATATAATCTGGATCCAAGACTCCTAAATTAACTCGCATTTTATGGGGTCTGGGAATATTAAATAAAATATCCTGGGTAAACTCATTAACAATTTGGCTTTGATATGCCATGGCAATCCCTAGCCTCATTGCTTTAAGAGCTAAACTTGCATAATATCCATCAACATTAGTAAGGCAAGAGCTTGTCGAGAACATCATTTCGCCATAGAGTCCACCTGGAAAAATTCCTAACTTTTTCCATGTTTCTTGTCTTTCTGGTGGAGCTAACTTCTCTACAATTTTACTCGGTTCATCATAAGATCGGTTAAAATCTTCCTTAGCAAAATTATACAATCTAATTGCAATGTCTTTTTCTGAACCAGAAATATCTAAACCAAGGCGTTTTGCGAAACTTTTTAGTTTCTCTGGTTCAGATATTTTATATAGAGTTTTACCTTCTACCGTTGCCTTTAAAGTTTTTAAAGTCGTTTCAGTGTGATAATGATAGGTTGATGCCCCCATAACATTCCTTAAAAGCATCATTCGCATTGCCATTCCATCTGCAGTGATTCCACATACACCCCGTTTATCTATTGAAGAATCAGCTCTACATGGGCCATTAGAACATAAATCACAACGTGCACCTTTCAAGCAGAATGGACAACGTTTATCGGGATCTCCTCCAAATCCTTGTGCTTCAAAACGATCCCAGATATTAGTCATACCATCTTTTTTAATACGTTCATAAGCTTTTTGAACAGATTTATGATAAGATAATCTTTCATTTTCCATAATTAACCACTTTTATCCTAATTTTATAAAATTGTTGTATTTAAAAAATAAGTCATTCTCATTTAAGTTTATAATGAACATGTTCAATTTGATTTTGTTTCTAGATTACAACATATAATAATAACGTTAAAATAAGATGAATAGACTAATTATTCTATGAAAGTTGTAATAATTGGCAACAATATTTCTGGGACCTTTACCGCCCAAAATATGAGATCTCTCAATGATGAAGTTGAAATTGAGATCTATTCTCAGGAAAAATATCCCTATTATACAAGAGTAAAACTCCCAGAATTGATATCTGGAAAAGTAACCATTAATGATTTAATTGTCTTTAAAGA
>JBHLLJ010000209.1:0-3944 GCA_048885705.1 Candidatus Hermodarchaeota archaeon
AATCTCTCCTTCAAATGGATATACATCACCCATACCTTCATATCCTTTCATCATTCTTTCTGGATGTCGCAAATTATCTACAGCATTTTCTGCTGCTAAAACTTCAACTTTACTCTCTTTCATTGAATCAATTAGCTTAGATAAACCTTGGGCATGATCCCAATGAGAATGAGATAAAATGATTTTATCAATAGGATATAGCCCCAAGTCTTTGATTTTTTTTATAATTTTACGGGATTTTAATGTTTCTCCAACATCAATCATCAAACGCATTCCAGCGTGTTCAATAATATAAATTGAAAGAAATTTTTGTGTGCCCATTGTCATTCCATCAATAAGATAATAATTATCATTAATTTTACCTTCAGAATTTATTATTACTATAATAATCACCTTTGAATTTCATTATAAGTGAAATTATTTAGTTATAATTTAAATCTTGGGGGAAAGTATTTACAGAAGAAAATAGGTACAATAAAATGTATTATTTTAAAAATGAATAAAAAAGTAAATTTAGATCAAGGATTGAAGAGCTGAACTGGCTGCATCTAATTTTAAATTTATTATACCTAATTTTGCCTCACGTGTAGTGATTATAGTAAGAATATTTCCTTTAATTTCACTAAAAAGAATCTTACCCTTTTCAGATTCAATAATTGCACTGAAAAATTGACCTTGTTCTAATTCCTTGGTTGCTCTCTGACTAGCCTTTAGAATTAACGTGACCATAGCAGCTACAGCTTCAGGATCTACCCATCCTGGCAATGCACTCCCTTTTATTAAACCAAATTTCTCAATAAGAGCGGCTCCGTGCACTCCTTTAATTGCTTTTAAGCTATCCAGAATCTCTGTTATTTTTTCACTCATTTAACTCAATTTACATTTGTGTTATTGAGAATATTAATTCATTAATTATTAAGTAAGTTTTAATTATATTTAAGTATAGGAATGTTGCTTAAAAAAGCTAATTTTTCTTAATCTGTCGATCAGAAAACAATTAATGAGTATCTAGGATTAAATGGTAAACATAATTTTTCGATATTATAGGGAAGGAGACGAAAAACAAATAGTTGATTTATTTAATCATGTGTTTAAAAGAAAAGTTATCATTAGAACACCTACCAATTGGTATTGGAGATATATTAAATCTCCTGGATTTGAACCAAGGATGTGTCAAATTGCAGAAGATATCGAAAATAATAAGATCGTAGGAGCTATTCTTGTTAATTTAATAGAAACTAGAACTTTTAATCAGAAAAAATATTTAATAGGTGATATTAATGATGTTTCGACTCATCCAGCTTACATTAAAAGAGGAATAGCGGCAAAATTAATGGAAAAATCAATCAAATACATGAAGGAGAAAGGGTGTGATTTTTCAATGTTAAGTACAGGATTAAGAGGATTTGCTAGAAGTAGAATTTATCAAAAATTTGGATACTTTGATCTTGAAAAAGAGTATTATTTTATTCAAATCCCAAATATCATTCAATTTTTAAGAAATTTCATTGGATTTGCTTATTTCTTTCCAGTTCTTTTTAGTATCTCCTATTTACCTCGACTTTTAAATAGATTAAGAATAAAATTTAAGAAATTATTTAAAGATTTTACTTATGAAATTAATCATAATAAAAAACATTATGAGTATATGAAAGCTATTAATAGAATTAGCCCAATGAATTACGAAGGGTATCCTGAGTATAACCAATATAAATTCAATTGGGCGCGTATAAATGTTCCAGCAAAACATAATAAACCAACTTATATTACAATGAAAAAAGGAGGTAAAGTGGTTGGTGGTGCAACTATTACTCATCAAACTATTAAAGCTTTTAAGTATAAGCTAAAATTAAGGATAGGAATAATTCATGAAATTTTTCTTGATCAGAGTTTGTTCAGTAATGTAAATAACTTATATCTCGGTTATATTTATTTAATTGATAAAATCCTTAAAGCCGCAACGCAACGACATTTAAGTGCTTTATTATATACATCTAGTTCAAAATCTAATAATTTAAATCAAGCATTTAAAGGAATGAGTTTTATAAAGATACAAAGTGATGTTGTAATGGTAAAAGAGTTAAAGAATAATCTTAAATTTCCTAGACTCAAAAAACCTCTTTTTATTCCAACTTATTTGTCTCTCGGCATCTTGTAAAAGACAAAAAGATAAATATTCAATTTTTGATATTTATTATAACTAAATTTTGACTAAGAATTTATAAACTTAGGAGTGGGGTTTATGGGTAAAGAAATTGATCAAAGCAAAAGTGTATTTAAAGATGCCTTTGAAGTGCTCAGTGATTATTTTGAAGAAAAACGATCTGATACTGTTATGGAAGATGAAAAGAAAGCAAAAAAAAGTGAAGTTGCATTAGCTAAGTTCTCTAAAGGGTTAATCGGAAAGACAGATAAGATTAATTTCAGAATACTTATTGGCCAAGAGAAAGAATTAGGTGATTATATATATGAAGCGGTTTATTTAAGTGATAAGAAGGAACCCAGAATTTATGTATATAAAGTTAATAAGGGAAAACCCTGTAATACTATTCTTTTAAATTTCAAGGAAGATGATTGGAACGGTTATAAGAAGGTTGAAAAATACAAATCATTAACAAAATTCTTAGAATCTGCCTATAATGATGGTATCTATTATAAAGGAAAAAAAGAAAAAAAAGAAGATGCGTTAAATAGACTTATAAAAGGACTTAAAAGATCATTAGAAGCTGTTGAAAATGATGAAAAGGCGAAAAAAGGAGATAAAAGTTCAATTGCTTTGAAAATAGCTAAAGTAGTAGCTGTCGCTGCTGTGACTACTGTGGTTTCAGCAGCATTAACTCCTGCTGCAGGTGTTATAGCTCAGGAGATTGCAGGAGGAGGTTCTATCACTGGTGACGTTTTAGGAACAGCTGCTCAAGCTGCTGGAGAAGGATTAAAAAATTTAGCTGATCCCACTAATATAGTAAAAAAAGTCATTACTAAAGCTATAACAAAAGGAAAAGATTTACCCGGATCAAACAAGTAAAAAAAAGAATAATAACCTTCTTATATTATTGTTTTTTCATTTTCTTGATTCTTATTATTTAAAAAATAAATTTATTTAGTTAGCATTTTGAAAATTAGTGAATATTTTAAAGAAAGAAATGTTCAAATAGGTATATTAATAATTACGTTAGCTACATTTATTTTATATTCAACTACTGTTTATCTTTACCCTTATCTTTTTCTTTATGCTGGTCTTCAATTTATAATTGGTATATTAATAGGGGAAATTTATACATTAAGAAATCGATCTCCAGATCAAACACTCTTAAAATGTGGCATAATAGTTGGAATCTTTGGCGGGATTCTTTCTTCATTAGTGATCTCAATATGGCATACAATATTAGGTCATTTAAGTAGTTTTATTGATTTCTTATTTTTTTTTGGATATGTTCTCATAACTGGTGTTGTAATGGGATTACTTATAGGGGGATTAATGAGTTCATTTTATAAGTATAGGGAAATGAAAGCTGATACCTATGAAGGAGAAAAACAATATGATGAAGATTTCTATGAAGACTTAATAGATGAATAATAAAAATTTCTATTCCTCACTATATATTAAATTAAGGTTTCACAAATCCTCAATTAGTCTTTAATTTTTTATAGCATCATAAAATTTAATATATAATTAGTTTATTTAAAAATTGGACTCTAAAAGACATTAATTTAATTCTTATTTAGTTTTATTTAGGTAAAATGAAAGTTTTAGAGGATTAAAAATGAGTAAAACTATCTTATGGCAATATAATGAGTTCATTCAGTCAAGAAAAGAAAAAGTCGTTAATATGCTTATTAGCGAGATAGTCTTTTTAAAAAGTCGTACCAAAGCAATAAAGAGGGAAAATGATATCTCATATCTCGAAAATGCTTTAGATAAATTAGATTATCTTTTAAATAAG
>JBHLLJ010000210.1:0-3919 GCA_048885705.1 Candidatus Hermodarchaeota archaeon
TAGAATCCTGCCCCAATCTTTTGCTCGATCACTTTTGGCAATTTTATGCTCCAACCAAGCAGCTACTATTGATCCTACCAGTGTTGAAAATAATACTAATCCAAAAAAGCAAATATAAATTATTAGATATTGTATAAGATTTAAATCTATAATAGAATCGAGCATTCCTGTTATTATTGGAGCAAATAGTAATACACCGCCTAAATATATGGGTAATTTACCTATAAATTCCCCTAAAAACATATCTCCTGTGGTAGCAGGTGAAGCTAATATAATTTCTTTAAACCCTACTTCTACCCTTCTGTAAATACTGTTTATCGGATAAATAACTATTGATAAAAAAAAAGCCATCAGAACATATTCAATAATTAAAGCAACTGCCAAATTCATTTGCGGTTCTGGAATCGCTGTGGTAAAAGTAGGCATAATAAATTCAAAAAGCCATGGAGCTAGAATAAAAGCCCAAATAATGAAGAAAGAATATAATAATATAAAAAATAAAACTCGATGGTTTCGAAACTTATTTGTTCTGAGCTTAATTTCGTTCTTAGCTATAATTTTCCATAGAGCCATAAGAATCTATTTCTATTTTTTTCTTTTCTTTTTCTCTTTTTTTCCTTTTTCAATACTATTCGGTCTTTCTTCTCTCCATGCTAATAAATCTTCAATTTTAGAAACTCCCATTATTTTTAAATATGCTTCCTCCAAATCTTTTGCTCCAACGGAATCAATGATATCTTTAGGCGTTCCTTCAAGCTTTAATTCACCTTTATCGATAATCCCAATTAAATCACATAATTCTTCAGCAGCATCAAGAAGATGGGTGCAAATAAAAATAGTTTTATCAGCTTTTTTCGCAAGTTCAGATATCAAATCTTTTACTATTCTGGCAGCAGCGGGATCCAAATTGGATGTTGGTTCATCTAGAAATATTATTTTAGGATCTTGGATGAGAGCAGCGCATAAACAAACTTTTTGTTTCATACCCCTCGAATATCCTTCTAAAAGATCATTCTCACGCCCTTCTAAATCAAATAATTCTAGTAATTCATTTATTCTTGATGAAATCACATCCTTAGGTAGATAATATAATTCACCTATAAATTCTAAAAATTCCTTGGCTGTTAATTTTTGATATAATCCAGGTGATTCGGGTAAAAAACCGCAGTTGATTTTAACCTGTTTACTTTGAGTAAGAATATCATATCCAACAACTTCCGCAGTTCCTGAAGTAGGAGAGATTATTGCGTTTAACATTCTTACTGTTGTAGTTTTACCCGCTCCGTTTGGTCCTAATAATCCATATGTAATTCCATATGGAATGTTCAGATTTAAATTATTAACAGCAATAATATTACCAAATTTTTTGGTAAGAGCCTTGGATTTAATAGCGTAAGTATTAGAAATAATTGTTCACATCAGTTAATTTTCTTTTTTTAATTTTTTTAATTAATTAAATTTTACTTAATTTAAATGCATTAATCATTATATAAAATCCATTTTCTAAATCTCGATTTGAGCAAATATTAATTTCTGTCAATTTTTATGAGAATAAAACTTTATTACCTCCAAATCTTTTTCATAATTACAGTGGATAAGAACATTAAGAAAGGATTAATAACGGGTACTATAGGCGTAATTTTCGTAGGGTTGCAACCAATAATCGCTCTTTTAAGACCTATTGCCATTGATGCATATCTATCAGGAGCTATGACTTGTCTGGTTGAAGCTTTAATTTTTTTTCCAATTATGTTATTTGAATTTAAATTAATGAGTTCAAACGCAAGAAAAACCTATAATTCGAATAATCAAAAGAATACAACACATTTTTTTCATGGTTGGAAAAATAATATTTGGTTATTAATGTTTATTGGTCTAATTTTTGCACTTAATCAAGTATTATTTTTTGTTGGGTATTCTTTCTCTGGAGCTATTAATGGATCCTTAACTCAAAAAACCACAGTTTTCTTTGGGTTAATTTTAGGCTATTTTATTTTGAAAGAGCGGATAACTAAACTACAAGTAATATTCTCAATTGTTTTATTTTTAGGATTGGCAATTAGCATTACTCAATTTTTTACTTTAGTAAATATTAATAACACTATTTTGATTGGAGTAGGAACATTATTATTTATTACTTTTTTGTGGATGGTAGGCCATACTCTAACTAAACCGATATTTAGCAGAAATGATGCAACACCTATACAAATGGTGTTTATTAGAAATATTATCTCTGGAGTGATCTTGATATCAACTTATTTGATTTTTTTCGCTCCAGATTTAAATATCTTTATTGAACCCGCTAACTTATTATTTTTTTTTACAATGGGTGCTGTTTATGGAGCAGGATTAATATGTTGGTATCTAACATTATCTTACTTAGACGTTTCAAAAGCAACTACTTTATTTGCTCCAACTCCAATATCTTCTGCTATCTTTGCTACTTTTATTCTTGAAGAAAATTTCACAATAGCTCATTTGATAGGTACTATAATAATCATTCTCTCAATCGTAATAATTATGAATCAAAAGGATAATAACAAAATTCTTGAAATTTGATGGAATAAATTTAAAATATATATATCTATATATATCAAAATAGTATGTAAACAACAACGAGAGAAGTTATTTTGACTAATTGCCTTGGTATACAAAACATTTAAATATAGTATTATATGAAAATATATATATAGATATATTTCCTTTTTTAATAAAATTTATGTTAAACAATCAATTTTAAGGAATGAAAATGTCTAATCACGAAATAATAATTGTAAAAGATTTAAAGAAATATTTCGGTGAAGTTAAAGCTGTAAATGGTATTTCTTTTAACGTTCAGCAAGGTGAAGTGTTTGGCCTTTTAGGGCCTAATGGAGCAGGTAAAACTACAACAATAAAGCTCTTGTTAGGGCTTCTGGAACCAAATGAAGGGGAAATGAGTGTTTTTGGAATGAATCCAGAGCAAGAAGAAGTTGAAATAAAACGTCGCATAGGATACGTAAGCGAAGAACCTTTAATATTTAAGTCTTTAACACCGAAAGATTTATTTAATTTTATAGCATCTGTAAGGAAATTAGATGAAGCAAATACTACTGAACTTGCTAAAGAATATATGGAGAGTTTAGAAGCTATTGAATATTATGATCAACTAATTGCAACATTATCTCATGGTAATAAGCAAAAATTACAAATTATTGCTGCAATACTACATGAACCAGACTTACTTATATTAGACGAGCCAATTGCTGGTCTTGATGCTAAATCAGTAAGAGTTGTAAAATCAATACTAGAATTACATACACAGCGAGGTGGCGCAGTGCTCTTTTCAACCCATATAATGGAGATTGCTCAAGAATTATGTGATCGAATTGGTATCATACATAAAGGAAAAATGGTTGGGATTGGGACTTTAGAGGAACTGCGACAGAAAGCTGACAAATTGGGAGCAAGTTTAGAAGATGTATTTTTAAGATTAACTGAACAAGATACTTCTGTTAATGAAATTGTAAGTAAATTACGCGCATCTTTTAAAAAGAAAAATTCGATGTGATTTGAATTTGGAAGAAAAAAAGCTAAAATATTACAAACTTGCTCGTTATCCTGTTTATGAAGTCTTAATGGAAGGCCAAATTGCTAGTGCAGGTGCTCATCAAGCAAAATTGCTTGAAAGATTTAAGAAGAATAATAAATACATTAAACATCAATATTTATCGCTTAAATTTGTATATGCATTTCTTTTTGTAGTTTTACCCGTATTCCCTTTAGTTATATTTTTACAGAGTGCAGATTATATTAATTTTGGAACGTATTCAATTAATACAATATTTTTTGTGTCTTCCATTTCCTTGATGTTTTTTTTTGGTATGACAGTTCTATATATGTTAATGCTTGGTATGGTTTCAACCAGTTCATTTATGTC
>JBHLLJ010000211.1:0-3905 GCA_048885705.1 Candidatus Hermodarchaeota archaeon
CCCTTTATATAAAAATCCTAATTTTTAATTTAAAAGACCAATTATAATCTCCTTAATATATTTGATTAAAGGATTTATATTAAAACAATTCTAAATTCGAAAAAAATTGATTAATTACGACGAGAGATTACTAGAATTATATGATCTCTTAATAAGTGGAGAATATTTACAATACGATACAATTTCTTTTCTGAATTTCATCAAGATTTTGAGATTAATAAAGTATTGTAGAAACTTTTCAAATTGTGTTAAAAAATCTCATATTGCATTATCATCCTTTTTGGGAATACTAGAATTTTTACAAAATGTTAATATCATTAAATTAAGAAGAAACAAGCAAATTCAGATTCAAAATAATGAAATCCTTGATTTAATTTGTCAAAATCCCTCTCAGAAAAGAATTTTTTTTAGGTTGATAAGAAAAATTCCTCGAAAGTATTATTTTATCATGAAACCAAACTTTCTATCAAAAAGTAGTCTTCTTACACTTTTCAAACCAAAATTTAAGTTAAACCCTTTAAATTTTCAATTTCCTTGTTCGATACGAACATCATTAAAACGAGCTCAGTTAATTGCTGAAAATATTCAATTTAAATCTCAAAAAGCTTTATTTATCGGAGATGACGATTTAGTTAGCATTTTGTGTAAATTTATTATCCCAGAATTGCCAATAACCGTAATAGAAATTGATGGCAGAATAACAAAATTACTAAAAGAAATTGTAAAAAAAAAGAAATTTAATAATTTCAGAGTTTATAACTTAGATTTTAAGGATATAAAAGAAGAACCCGATTTTATGAAAGAAAGGTACTCCATCATCCATTTAGATCCTCCATATGAAGAAATGGAATTAAAAGAATTTTTAAACATTATACAAGGAATTTTAGATGATAAAATTATTCAAATCTTTCTGAATGGACTATACGACGATAATTCTCAAGCAATAATTAATAAATTTGTAAGTAAAAACAATCTGAACATCTCAAAATATTATAAATCTTTTAATTCCTATCCATTCAGATCATTAGATTCAAAATTTCTAAAATATCTTAAGAAAGAGATAAAAATCGATAATAAAATGAAATTTAAAGAAAAAAATTTAAAGAGATTAGAGGTTACAAGTGATCTTCTATTGATTGAAAAAGGATGGATAGGAGATATTCAATCATTTAATTCCAATTTAAAAAAAGAAAGATGAGAAATGCATTATAAAACTAAAACTGTACTGCATTCAGTAAAATTAAAAATCATTACTGAGAAGATTTTAGAAGATTTTTATTCTGAGTTTAATCATATCGAAATTATTAAAACTCGAAGTTTTGGGAAGATGCTCTTTTTAGATAATGAAATTCAACTTGCTGAATTGGATGAATTTATCTATCATGAGTTATTTTGTTTCCCAGCTTTATTCAGTCACCCGAATCCAAAAAAAATATTAATTATTGGAGGAGGAGATCTATTTTTAGTAAAACAAATATTAAAATTTCCTGAAATTGAGCGCTTAGATCTTATAGAATTAGATTCTTATGTGATTAAGTTTTGTATTAAACATTTCAAACCTCTCCTTGGAAATATCAATAAACATCCAAAATTAAAAATTAAAATACAAGATGGATATCAATTTATACAAGAAGCAACACAAGCATATGACATTATCTATATTGATCTACCAGATGATAAGAAAAACTGCAAATTTGTATTTGAAGATAACTTTTATAAGGATACTAAAAATATCTTAAATCCGGGTGGTATTCTCTCAGCTCAGACGGGAAATGGAGACAGTTTTTATTACTCCATTAGATCAAAAAAGATACGAAAAATCCTCTCAAAAGAGAATCCAAAGAGTTTCATTGAATATTTCAAATTATTTACTAGAACTTTTAAACATTCTTTTCAATATCGTCAGTATGTTCCCTCTTTTTTTGGGCAATGGTCATTTACTCTTGGTTCAAATAGTATAGATTTCAAAAATATTAGTTATGATCAAATTCAGAATCATTATTGCAAGATTAATAATAATACTCTCTATTATTCTCCAGAATATCATAAAAGTTTACAGTATCAACCGAAAATAATAGAAAATGTAATCTCTCCGATTAATAAAGTAAATTAAATTTAAATCTTTTTTATATAACCCTTTAAAACCCTTAGAAGAACATCTGATTTCTTTGGCGTATAATTTTTTGAATGACTACACGTTAATAATGTAAATGGTCCATTACTTTTGTAATCTGATAATTGAATGAACTCAACAGGAATTTGTGGTTCAAAATTAGAAGTTTTTATTTCTATATCAAATCCTTCCTTTAGCAAATCTTCTTTATCAAATTTTTTTAACTGAATGAAACCACTTTCACAGTTAAAATCTTTAAAATAAACATTTAATAAATCAATTTTCCATTTCGGATGAATAACAAAAGTTAATTTATTTACCCATCGACAAGCTAAGGCAAATGCTAAGTAATTTGCTTCACTTATCCCATATAAGAGAGACTCATCTGGATATATGCGTTCTTCAACTGATTTATGTAACAATTCACTTGTAATGTACATCCAACCCCAATCAGCAACTCCGATATCAGAATGTGCATCAATATGTATTATATCAAACGGAACTTCAATTTTTTTTTGAATTATCTGTTCCCTCCAGAAGAAAAATGCTTCATGATGTTCTTTTACAATCCTTCCATTCAACGGGTCTTCTTTTGATAATAAACACCTATTTTCAAGGAAACTCATAAATGCACTTTTACTCCACGGATAATATTTCTTCTTTTTTAAACGTTTATTATCTTCTCGTGAAACACTAACCTTATTTAAGAAAAAGTCTAAATCAATATCCAGTATTCTATCCATATCATTATGATTAAATTATGTTAACTAGATAATAACTTATTAAATATTAACTATTAAATATCTTTATAACATAATTGAAATCAATATTAAATAAGATTTTTACGCGTCCTAAGAATGATAATAAGCTATTATTTAATTATTCAGATTTGCTGGTTTGCTATTTTTTCTATTTTTCTACTTTTTTTTGTTAGAAGAGTAGGACGAGCATTTAGAAGAGTTCATAGAAGGGTTGGTAGGGGAGTAGGTCGAACATTTAGGAGGGTCCCAAGAAGAATTGAAAGAACATTTAGAAGAGTCAATAGATATCAAAGACAATTTTCTAAGACTGATCCAACAGTTTTTAACTCGATACAAAATGCTACTTCCAAATCTATGAAAGAGTATTTAGATAAAAATGAGTGGGTTAAAGAAAAAGACTTGAAAAACAAAATCAAAAATAGAGTAGCAATTGAAATCGAAAAAGATGTGCAAGAAAGTCCCATGAGGGACATGCGCTCCCTCATTGAAAACACGATTGATGAAACAATTAATCTTGCTTTGCTAAATGAGGTAAAAAATAGGGGAGATCAACTAAAAATTACTAATGGCTTTTCTTTTAGCAAGCTTTTCTGGAGAATAATTTTTCCTCTGGTTTCTGCAGCTTCTGTAGCAAGTTTAAGTTTTATATATCCAGACAAAATTCCACCCGGGAATTTAGTCGTTTCCGTAATCCAACAACCAGGTCTTCCTCCTATTATAGATCCCATGCAACTTATTCAATCTATCCTAATTAATGGAGTTGTTTATGGAATTGGAATCTTGATCTTGGTAGGTTTAATAATATTAATTAGGAGAAGATAAGAATAGAACACATAGATTGATGAAATGAAATCTATCTCGTATGATAAAAGTATTATAAAGATTTTTTAAGACAAAGCTTATCTCAATTTTTTTATGACCCAGTTGTAGGTATTACATTTCAAATCACAAAAAACCTTCTAGTCAAAAAAAAAAAATAAAATTATTTAATTAACCCAATTCCAAAATCTTTACATTTTGGTAGATCTTCT
>JBHLLJ010000212.1:0-3868 GCA_048885705.1 Candidatus Hermodarchaeota archaeon
CGAAATTCATGTAACGATGAGTTATTTAAGGTATAATTTGCCCTTTTAAGACTTCCCATTGCAACAAAAATAAAAATTAACGCTATAAAACCAGCCATTCCTGTGGTAATGCTCACAATTGTCAAAATCGCAACAATTTGAATATATTTCCCAAAATCATGGAACTCTTTTTTAATACTAATATTTGGCATTTTTTTTTCGATTTTTAATATTTTAGTTTTAATATACTTCTCTCAAAGATAATTGATTAAAGAACAGGAGTCCATTAATTGCAATTGTCAATAATAAAATGAACTAGACCAAAAAAAGAAAAACATATTAAAAGAAAAAGTTAAGAAGTTAATAAAAGAAAGAAAATAAAAAGACAAGTTATAGATAGTTAATTCATTCTTTTTTTATCTGAGCTGAGCCTGAGAACACCACGTAAAAAGAGTTGAGCATGAGACATAAGTAAAATATTTAGAACGTAGGTTATATCGATTAATAGATAAACATCTATACGTAATGTCCCATATCTAGCATTTCCTATTAGAAGATCAGAGAAAACAAATAAACTTGATGCGGCAACAATAAAATAACGAAAAATTTTTGATCTTTGAGTATATGCAACCCCAAACCAAGATATACACGCCATTGCTCCTATAGTAATGACATAAGGAACTACTATTAGTGATTCTGTACCATTCCAAACAAAGACAAAAAATACAATTGGTATGAATAGAATCCAAAATATAATAGATATTAAGAAGATTTTGCGTAGTTTAGGATGATTTAATTGAACAAATGGATTAATGAAAATTATTCCAGAAAAAGCAATTATTAAAGAAATTTGCATAAGAAGATATACGATCATTCCAATTATAAAATCAAAAGCAATAACAATAGTGGCAATAAGTCCAACGATCATTGCGATTACAATCCAGTTTGAAAAACGGAGCGGTTTAAGTTGGCGATTTTCTACAAAACTTGTCTTCTGTATGACATCTTTGAACTTTTCAGGATCTATAGAATAAAACCTTATAATAATAGTTGAAATTGTTACTAAAATACTGGCAAGCCAAGCGATAATCAACATTTTCGATCCATGAATCTGATTAATTGTTTCTGAAATTAAAATCATTATAAAACCTAATACGCCTAAAATAATTGGTAAAATTATTCTTTTTGATTGTTTATAACTCATCGAACTCTCTCCAACTTATTTATATAATAAGAATATATTCATGAATTTACTTAAAAATTTAAAAATTTTTTAAATTGATTTTTGAACAATTAGACGAATTTTATATTGTTAATGGAAAGACAGGCTCGTTTTGAGAGAAGAAGGTAGGAATAGAGAATGCTTTAAAACATAGTTATCTGTTTCTTCTTCATTTTTAAATTTTTCTTTAGTTAGGTTAGATATATCCGTATGGGAGGTTGAAGATAGACCAAGGGCCAAATAAAGATAGAAAGAGACCTATTGCATTAATGATTATCCCAAAAACCGCAAAAATGCTTCCAGCTTTCTCAGTATCATTATAAGGTTCGAAATTTTCGGCTTTTGCACCATTTACTCTAGATAAAACTCCTAAAACTAAACCTGCCACTCTTGATAGTAAGATTACAATTGCCGTAATAAAAGTTCCTGTATAGTAGAAAGGAGGAGAATACAAGGACCTATAAAAATTATAGCCTATAATTAAAGATAAAATACCAATAAAGATGGAAACTAAAGCCTGGCCAAGGCATAATTTAGAATATTTTCCAGGAAGTCCCCTCTGTACTTGTGTTTTTTGTGGTACTGGGACATAAACTATTTTTGAGGGAGTAGTATTTGGAATTCTTTCCTGTTTATAATCAGTTGTTTTAGAAGTTATGAGAATTTCAGTACCACAATTTTGACAAAATTTTTGTTCTGGATCAAGTAGTTTTTCACCACAATGAGAACAAAACATCTTTTTTCCCTCGTAGAAAGTTAAATATTATAATGGATTTGCTTTAATTAATAATATTGAACAGCCTCCATTTTAAACTTTCGCTATAATTTACTATATATGTCAATAGTTTTGGTGGTATTTTTTCTCTTATTACTGGTATTATGTAGAAAATAGTTTTCCCAACATTATGAAAAATTTGGAGGTTAGGGATTTGAATTTTTTTTTTTCTTATTAAATTTTAAGAATTGTAATTAACAGTATTCAATATTATTAATATAATTCTCAAACAATGTAAAATAAAATGAAGGTTTACGATATAAGAACTTTAGACGAAGGAGGACTAATAAAATGAAAGATTTTTCAAATTATTGGAATGCTATCACGTATGCATTTGAAAAGTATAATAATCTAAAAAGAGATAATGATCTTCCTTATATTATACATCCTATTAGGGTCACTTTAATTTTACGAGCTTATGGTTTTAATGAATTTGATAATGAAGATTTAATGATTGCTACTTTATTACATGATTTACTTGAAGATACGAATCTAACAATAAATGAAATTGAAAACAGGTTTGGAAAGAGAGTTGCATCAATAGTAGCTGAATCAACTAAACCTAAGGATCTGAATAAGGATCTTTGGTTAGAAAACTTCAAAAATTATTCCAAAGAGGCAAAAATAATTAAAATTGCCGATCGAATAGATAATTTATTAGATATGGAAAAATGGGATGAAAAAAGGCAAATTTCATACCTTAATCAATCTAAAATAATTGTGACTTCCTGTGGAGACGCAAATCGAGAACTAACTAATAAATTAGATGGAATAATTCAAGATCTCCTAAGTAAAAAATTGCATCATTAAATTATCAAACTCATTAAGAATATACTGCATATTGAAATCAACCAGAACAATACAAATAACAATGGTAATCCAAAAATGAGTGTTAAAACCCAAGTTTTTTCCGTTTTAAAATTAATGTTATACCCAACCCTAACTCCTAATTATCTATTAATATAGTCTCAATTCTCATTAAAAAGTCTATGTAAATCTAAAAAAAGTATCATTGGTAAAAACTTAATCTTTCTTTAAAAAAAAAGAAAAAAATTTGAATTTAATAATACTTATTACCAATTAAGGTTTTCACGTCAATTTGGGCTTTAATTTTTTTGTAGTATTCATAACCATTTTCCATTTTTTTTCCACCATTTTTTTTTGTTTGAATATTTTTTTTTATTCTCTGATCATTAAGTGTGTATTATCATATTTAAATGTTGTGTATTGAAGTGTGTATTGAAGATCATAAAAAATATAAAAAATAAGAGTAGAAAACTTCTAATCCTTTTCTATTACATTTTATTATAGTGTGTAATGGCAAAAAAGAATACACATTTTTAAAAAAAGTTACATATGGGACTAAATGAAGATTATATGTAATTATATTGATTCGTAAGAAAAAAAGTACAAAAACTATCAGAATAAAGGTTTTTTAAGATGTACAATTAGTTTTAATTATGAAAACACTGATTATTTATTTTACCATGGGTGGTAGAACAAAAAAAACTGCAGAAGCTATCGCGAGTTCTCTTAGTACGCATGAAGTGAGTTTCTTTCCGGTGGAATTAAAGGGAAAATTTATTGAAAAGATAAAAATGTTAGATAAATTCGAGAATAAAGATTTTTCTGTTATAGAAGCTGAATTGAATAATCTCGATTCGATCCCTTACGATTTAATTATTTTTGGTATGCCTACTTACGGTGATAAACCTCCGAAAGCTTTCGATGAAATACTTACAAGAATGGGAAGTCTTAGGGGAAAGAAAGCAGTTGTGTTTAACACAGCTCGATTTACTGGTAAAAATGCTTTAGAGTATATGAAAACTAAAGTTGAGAAAACAGGAGCTCAAATAATAGATCAAAGAAGATTCAGAAAACTATTCTGGATT
>JBHLLJ010000213.1:0-3862 GCA_048885705.1 Candidatus Hermodarchaeota archaeon
TCGCCCCTTTTATTCTATTTATTTTATTATGAATTGATTTTACTAGCTGCAATTTTTACAATTCTCATGTTGTACTTATATTTTACTTCTAAATCGATAAAGACAAAAAACTTTATCGTTTTATATATTGGATTATTAATTGGAGCGTCTATGGGCGTTTTGATGCCTCTTTGGACTACTTTAGCTATCTTAATTGGGATTTCATGTTGGGATATTTTTGCTGTGCTATATAAACATGGACCAATTAAACAATTAATAGATATTGCATCAAATCCAGAGGAAGAAGTTGCTCTATCAGAGCAAGAATTACATCAAAAAATTAAAACTGGAGAATATGAGTATGATACTTCCAAACTAGAAATCGGAATAGGTGATCTTGCTTTTTATAGCATGCTTACTTCTAGTGCCCTAGTTCAAACTAATAATTTAATAGTAATGATTTTAACTGCGCTTGCAACAATTTTGGGAACTGGAATTACTATATTAGGATTGAAACGAAATAAAATTTTACCTGGGCTTCCCATTTCGATTTTTCTAGGAATAGGAACCATGTTACTTTCTTGGTTCCTAATCTCAACTTTTTTATTATAATTAGTATTAATTTTGAATTTAAAACAATGGTTAATATGAATAATATTATGGAAATTGCAGTTATCGGCGCTGGAACTATGGGACATGAAATTGCTCAAGTTGCATTGATGGGAGGATTCAAACCTGTAATTTTGAATGATTTAAACAACGATATATTAGAAAAGGCCTTCCATAAAATTAAAAATGGTTTAGAAAGATTAGAAGTTAAGGAAAAATTAAGAGAAGGATTTACAGCAGAATCTCTTATGAAAAATCTTAAACTGCAAGTAGATTTAAAGAAAGCAGTGTCTAATGTTGATTTTGTATTTGAAGCAATTCCAGAAATAATGGAATTGAAACAAAATCTTTTCGCGAAGTTGGGTAAATTTACACCAGAGCACACTATTTTAGCGACAAATACATCAACGATGAGTATAACTGAAATAGCCTCTTCTTCTGGTAGATCTGATAGAGTTATAGGATGCCACTTTTTTACCCCAATTGTAGTACTTAGATTGATTGAAATCATAAAAGGAAAAGAAACATCAGAAGAAACTGTGGAGATAGCTAAAAAGGTTTGTCAAGAATTTCCTGCTCTTAAGGGTAAGAGAGTTTTACCAATCCTCAAAAAAGAAAGCCCAGGGTTTATTGTAAATAGATTAACGATAGGAACTGGTCTATATTTAAATTGGCTTCTTGATTATGCTATGAAAAATGATATTCCATTAGAACAAATTGATGCAGATGTAAAAGATTTAATGGAGATTGGACCATATGCTAGATGGGATTATTTAGGTCTCGATGTTATTTATAATGTCCTAAAGTATTTTGAGAAAACGGTTTCTCCTGATTTTTGTCCAGGTGCAACTTTATCTAAATTAGTAAGTGAAGGTCAATTAGGCAGAAAAACAGGTAAAGGTCTTTTCACTTGGAAAGAAGGGAAAGCAATAATTGATAAAACAAAAAGAGCAGGACTTCTTGATCTTGAGCTTATGATGGCAATTCAATTAAACGAAGGATGTAGACTCCTTGAAGAAAATGTTGTTACTGGTTATAAAATGATTGATGAAACTATGCTTGCTGGAATGGATACACCTGGACCCTTTAGTATGGGGAAAAAAAATTACGAAAAATGGGTTAAATTACTTGAAGATTTTGTGGAAAAATCAAAAATACCTTATCTTAACCCATGTAATTTAATGAAATCAGGTAAATTCATTCATATGCGAAAATAACAACTTAATAAAAAAAATTATTTTTTATAAAATTCTTATTCTTCTCTATTAACCAATCAAATATAATACAAATAAACATTAATCAAAAAGTATTATTTATACATTAAGAGTTAAAAAAAAAAGGGAAACATTATGTCTCAAGATATTAATGCTCCAAAGTCGGGTTTTGATAAAATTATTGATTATTTTAATAATTCACTTGAAATAAACCGTCCGGTTGCTATTGCCAAAGTTGTAGAGGAAACCGGGTTTTCTTGGAGTTTTATTAAAAAAACATTAACAAAAATAAGTGAGGATTATGATGGATTTCATTTCGAAAAGTCTGGTAGCACTTGGATTATCTGGAAAGATCGTGATCATTTAATAAAAAAACTAAATGATACTTGTTCCCGTTTGTTAGATGATAATTAAAAGTCCCTCTTATATTGAAAAAATAAAAAATCTTAAAGAAAGAACTCTTTACTAAACTATCTATTGATTATGATTTTTGATAGTTTCTCTATAAACATTTAAATAAATGATATTAATCTTTCTCCTCTAATTTATTTTGAATATACCTAAATAAGTTTATTAATTCTTCAGTAGTACATTTATCTATTAAATCTAATAAATTTTCTGACCATGATTCTGCACATTGCTCACATTCAAACATAAAGTTAATATATTCTTTTTTTTGTTCATTTTTCATAATTATATACCCCTATTTATTTTTCAGCAGGAAATCAATTAGAAATAAAGCCTGCAACGAATACTTGCCAAATCCTCTCTTTTTATAGAATATACATTCTTTGTATTTTCTTTTCTGAAGAAGTTTTCATCTGGTTCAACACTTTCTACAACTCTAAAAAAACTCTATTATTATCAATCCATAGATGATTTATCATTAAACTGATATTATTATTTACACCAGTACTATACATTTGGAAAGCTGAAAATTGTTGTATTTTTGATTCCATACTTATTTTAATATTAATTTAAATTACTGCTTTTAAACAAAAAATGTCAATCACGGTTATTATAGAACAGTAATAAAGAAATATAATAATTTGAAGTATAATTAAAACTAGTTACATATAAATTCCTATCGACTTTAATTTTTGAAGCCCTCCTCCCAATAATATTAATACCATGAAATTCTATATATTCAATTTTGAGTATTGAAACTTGCTGTTTTTTGATGGTATAATTTAATCCCAAATTAAATATTTAAATTCCACTCAGTCTAAGTAGCTTAAGTTCATTTTCAAATAATTAAATCGTTATCAAAATTTAATTTAAAAATTTTTAAAAATAAAAGAATTGACAATCTCTTCTTAATATTGATATTTACTAGCCTAAAAAAACATAAAAAACCTTTTTATTAGTGTAAGATTTAACTTAGTGTGAAATTTCACACTCACAAAAAAAAGGTTATTTCAGATGAAAGTTGAAAAATCAAGTCAAGATCTAGAAAATGAAGTTATATATTCTGGTTTATGCATTCATTGTGGCTCATGTAACGCATTTTGTCCACACATGGATTTCAATAAAGAAACAGGGGAAGCATACGTTGTAGATGAATGTGCTGAAACAGTAGGACTCTGTTACAATTCTTGTCCAAGAAGTTTTTTACCTATATCCGAAATTGAGATGAAGCTTTTTGGAAAAACTCGTATAGATTTAGCTGTTGGAGTATATAAAGATATAATCCAAGTAAAATCAAAAAATAAAGATGATATATTATACAATCTTGTTGTTGCAGGTTTTGAATCAGGAATTATAAAGCATATAGTCTTAAGTGAAGTTAAAAGCAAAAAGCCTCCAGTTGCTTTTCCTGTTGTAGTCGATAATGCCAAAGATGCGAAAAAATTTATTCCTAAAGCTACAATAGAGAATGCGGGTCCTTTGATTACGGGAATTGGACAAGCATATAAAGATTATAAACGTGATATTGGTATTTTAGGTAATCCTTGTCATATTCAAGGGCTCGCTAAGATTCTAGTATCAGATTTTAACACGGGGGCAGAAAGAACCTCATTACGAATAGCCTATGCGTGTTCTTCAGGTGGAATGACTGG
>JBHLLJ010000214.1:0-3861 GCA_048885705.1 Candidatus Hermodarchaeota archaeon
AAATTTTTATACTTTTTTTATTTCATTGTACTTTCTATTTCTAAAATAATAAGAGACAGAGTAATCTTCTCTAAATTCATTTCTTCATTAATTAATCCTTTTTGTTAATAGGATGGAAACAAATTTAATATTAAAAAAAGAGGTAAAAACGAAACAAAAAAAAATTAGGAAAATTGTAATAAAAATATGAAATCACAATATGTAATAATAAGCATACTGTTAGGAATTGTTTTAATTACCCTAATTTTATTAGAATTTTTTATCTTTAATTCGATATATTGGAGTTTTTTAATTTCAATCGGAGTAATCTTAAATTTTGCTCATATTCTTACGCATAAATTAAATTGGGAGTTAGACACCAAAAAGGTACTATCTCTCTATTTCGCTCTTACTACAACCTTGATGGTAATAGAATTCATAATAACAGGAAGTTTTCTTTGGAGTCTCTCTTTAACAGTTGTATCGCTTTTTTTTGTTGGGCATTATTTAACGAGTGGCTTTAATATTTTATTCAAACAATTTCATATAAAAGAAATTTATCGAAGTTTAATTAGCTTTTATTTAGCTTTTGTTTACTTTTACATATTAGTATATATCTTTCTTCAAACTACTGATCAATTTGCTATTTTAATCGAATTTAGTTTTATTTTTTATATATCACTTATTACAATGATTTTGATTACAATCAATTCTTTAATAAGAATAGTAGCAGTTATTTTTCATAGAAGAAAATATGAGATTTTTCCAATTAGCATGATTGAGTACGCTGCATGGCATTATTTAAGAAAAACAGAAACACAACACATAAGTTTTCTGGACCTAAAGAAGCAAATTAAGGGGATTTTCAACATTTTTACAAAAAATGTATATTTCGATGATAAAACTGCAAAATCAAGTGTGTATTTCCTGTGTGCTTTGGGTTTTGCAGATATTAAAAATGATGAGGTTTATCTAAATGAATTTGGTCGAATTCAAGGAAAACTATGGGATGAGACACTTAATAATCAAATGAGGAAATTTAAAAGAATATTAAATAGAAAGAGTGTATTGATAAGATCTTTTTCTGGATTGTTATTTCTTAGTCTTCTTAAAGTGATAATAGGATTCTTTAATTCGCAATCTTTATTCGCAGAAGGATTTGAAAATTTACTTGACTGTACTGCAGTAATCTTAATTGCTATAGGCATTAAATTCAAGAAGGAAAAAATTGTGAATATTATCATAATAAGCTTAATGTCATTCACAGGAGGTTCTATTTTAGTAAATGCAATGCAATCTTTATATTTAGGCCCAGAACCAGTTTCTAATGTAATTTATATTGTGATTATCGCTATAATTTCTGTATTTTTAAATACATACCTACGCACTTTGAAGAATTTTGTGGGAAAAAAAAATAGGAACTCTTCCTTAATCGCTAGTGCGATAGATTCCAAGGTTAATATCATATTATCAATAAGCATCATAATAGGTGCTCTTTTATCGCATCTTGGAACAACTCTAGGGATGTCATTCTTTCATTATTTTGATCCTTCTATTGCAATTTTTGTATGTATTCTCATATTCAAAGAAGTTATTGAGATTTTTCGTGTTTTAATTACTTCAAAAGAAGAAGAAATTGAATTTGAAAAATTCCAAATGAAATATGAAAAGAATTTCAAGGAGTACATAACAAAGTGGATACTTTCTATTTATAATGATAATAACAATTTAGAACTAACATCTGAACAATTATCTGAATCCTTTCAAAACTCTTTAAAACAAGGTGAAGAAGTCTACACTGAGTTTTCTTCTTTTGGTTTATATTTATTTAAAGAAAAAGGTATAACTTCGGTAATAAATGAACTAGTTGGTGAGAAATTCCTTTCATTATCTAGTAACCATATTCTTACTATAACAAAAAAAGGAAAATATTTTTATGAACATCTCTATTCTAAAGAACTCCTGAAAGATCTTAAAGATCCCTTTGATTTCTTTTTTGAACAGCAATTGAGTTTTGATAGCATAAAATTACGAAAGCTTGAAATATCAGAGACTTTTGAAGTTCTTCAATGAACTATAATATTAACATTTTTAGCTGTTTTTTAACATATTTTAGTTTTCAATTCAAAAATCAAATTTATTAATGAGATAAAAGATAAGGAATATAAGAAAAAGAAGTTATTCTTTTTTCTAAAATAGGAGCATTAATGCTCACCTTTGTGGAAATATTGTAATAAAATAAATCTTTAATTGAATGATTTACAAATAAAGTTTAATATAAAAAAAGGATTTGAGGTTACAAAATTGAGAATTCTAATTTTAAGTCATAGGAACCCATATTTTCCTCCATATATTTTTTTAAAGATTCCTGAAACAATCCAAAGAGACGATCTAAAACAAGTTCCTTACTTGATAAATCTCTATGATGATGGTTTTTTTATACATACATTTGGAACTTTTAAGACAGCCAATTTAATTTTTGACATTCCAAGTGAATACTCAAATACATCAAAAGAGCGTCTTTTGATTACATTAGTCACGGATAGTAAATCTCAAATAAATGTTAATTTGGCTCAAGAGTTTTTAGAGGGATTGGTTGAAGATTTCAAAAAAATAGAAGATGTTTATAAAGCTTTTTATATGGATTCTAGAATCTATGAAGGAGATCCTGCTAAATTAGAGGAGATTAGGTTGCTTTTAGATATGTTTAATACTTCTTTTCCAGAAGAGGAAGTAATATTTGAACAAAAGGAAGCAAAAATATTAATTTTTGGACTCACAATGGCGGGGAAGACGACAATAATCCGCACCAGAAGAAAATCGGTATCAAAATCAATATTTCCAACTATAAGTGTTGATATTTCTCGAATTTTAGTGAATAACATCTCTTTACTAACGTATGATATCCCTGGAAAATATAAAGTAAAGGAGATTTGGAAACCTTATCTGAAAAACCAAGATGGATTGATATTCGTATTAGATGTTACCGATACTATAAAATTCTCATATGCTCGAGAATTGCTCCACGAAATTGCCAGCAAACCAGAATTAAGGGAACTCCCGCTTCTTATTCTATTTAATAAGAGTGATTTGAAAAAGCAAGATAAAGAAGAATTAGAAAAACTTATGGGGGTGGAGAAACTCGGAAAAAGACCAATCAAATCATTTTTAACGAGTGCTGTTAAAAACATTAATATTGATGAGGCGTTTAATTGGCTTTCACTTAAAATTTCGGAGAGAATCGAGCAATACATTCCCAGAAGAGAAGTTGGCATAATTTTTTGTCGTTGGGATGAAAATTTAGGGATTAAAGTCGAAGCAGTTCATCCTAAAGATGCTTTTGATAATCCAGAATTAATAGCTATTAAGAGTTTTTCAATTTCACAGTTTATATTTGGAGGGGGTGAATTTAAGCCAAGTTCAGTAATACTTCCATTTCCTCATTTAAATTCAAACGCTGCAATCTATTTTGACTATATCGAAAACGAGAGTATTAGAGGTGGGATACTGCCCCTATCTTTAATTATTTACTACGATCAAAAAATTCCTAAAAATATTATAAACCAATTTAGCTCATACATTCTTAAGCAATTCGATGATATAAAAAAGAACTATTCAAATAAAAATCAAGTAATTGATGTTTTGGAATCTATGCATAGTACATTAATTAACCAAATTAATTTATTCCAACCTTCTATTGAAGCCCTTAAAATCGCCGAATTACGTTATGAAGCTTTATTTAAAGCTGCTCGAGATGCAATATTAATAATCGATAAAAAATCAGGAATAATAATGGATGCCAATATAGAAGCTGAGAAATTGTTTCAGCGACCATTTGAAGATTTTATCGGTTTGCATTCAAGTCAAATACTAAGTGGCATT
>JBHLLJ010000215.1:0-3817 GCA_048885705.1 Candidatus Hermodarchaeota archaeon
AATTCTCGGGAGTAAAATTTATATCATTAAAAATAACTGTTCCATTTGAAAATGGAGTTTTGGATTCTTGAAACCATATCGTACCATTAGGAAAATACACTGTCAGATTTACATTAGTAATATCTAAATTCTTAGGTATTTCATTTGAATAATTTATTTGTGTTTTAACTTTAGTAGAATCCCCTGTTCTAAATGTACTCTCAACCCATTCTCCATCTTTAAACAATTTAGTATTTTCATCATTAATATAATTAGGAGATGTGGCACTAAATGTCCACCAACCAGGATACATTGCATTAGTTTTATTGATTCTCAAAAAGGAATCACCAATATCGCCTCCTTCAAATTGTATTGAACCGAATGTAGGATCTAAAGCAGATATGAACCTCCAGTTTTTAGGTTTGCTTATTTCAAATTCAAAATCAGCATATTGAGACGGCATATAAAAGTTATGAGTAAATTGCCAAATCACTGAACCATTTTTTAAAATTTGATAAGAGACACCTCCTTGCGTTGTTTGTCCAACTTTTGAGACGGTTTCATGAAATCCATAAAGTGTTGTACTGAGTTCAAAATTTAATGAAGGTGAGCTTGTTGTAACTGTTAAAATTACAGGATTATCTACCCAATTTCCCGTTAAATTCAAATAGGAACTTCCCCATTGAGTATTTTCAATTAAAGGATTAGTATTGAATTCAAGATTTATATCAGTTTGACTTGAATTTGCTAGGGTCGTTAGAATTAATGAAACATTATCAAACCAGAATACTTGTTGATATTGATCTTCAAATCCACTATATATTATAGTAGCACCACTCATTATGCCAACTGATATATTAAATGCATTATTCTCTAAAATTGAATCGAAAATATTAGAGGTATTTGACCATAAAGCCATATTTATCAATCCTGTAGAATGCCAAATATTTTTACCAAGTTCATTAATGTCTGCAAGCCCTTTAGAATAAATTTTTTTGTTATTTATTTGAAAATAAATATAGTTTTCATTTGAATCCATTGCATATTGAGCATAAAAATCAAAAGAAATATATGCATCAATAACCTGACCCCTTGGAATTGTTATATTTTGATAAATTTCAGAAAAGCTATTATCATAATAAATAGCATCCCAATAATCACCATCAGCCGATAATTCTGAATTCAATGCCACAAACATTGAATCAACATCATCTATATTACCAGAACCATAATTAGTATTAGTTATCGTTGTGCTATTAAAAATCCAATCATTGGAATTAATCTCATAATTTGAACTGGAATTTACAAATTCATAATAGTCAATTTCGTATCCCCAATCGACAATTGCATAATCAGTTTGAAAGTAACAATTTAATGTATCACCTCTAATCCATGGAGAAAAAAAATCTAATTTATAACCAGTGTCGGTGTAATAGACAGTATCATTCTGATCTTCAATGAACATATAATCATAACCATCTTCAAATGAAATGTTTGTAAAATGAGCACGCATGGCTATTGCCCCGCTATGAGTAATTGGGTCCAATGTTTGAGATCTTCCTCTATTTGATTGGTAATTATGTGGACTAGCATGTGTTTCATTAACCCGGAACACAATTATAGGTGAAAAATCGCTATTGTTAATCCATATTCTAGTATCTTGGATATTATTAACTTCAATTTGGATTTTAGAAGTTTGCCAATTATGGACATCATCTAAATAATAAGTTAAATTGATTTCCTCTTGATTTGAAGCTGAAATGTCTTGATTAAGATCATAAAGATTTCCTGTGTCATTAATAATCAATGAATCTTCAATTCCTTGAAATAAAAAATCTTCACCATTAGATAAATCTAAACTCCAATCTTCGTGTGTGATATCCTCAAGCATATTATTTCTATTATTTGCGAACATTGTAGGGCTAAATAAGAATTGAGCATTTAAAATTGCTATTAAGAAGAAAATTAATGGAATAAGTGTAATTTTAAGTTTTTTCGATTTAAGCTTAATATTTCTACTAATATTTTTCAAAAATATCCCCTAAATAAGAAAATCAGTATATATTCTTTGTAATAAAAATACAATTTCATAAATTTAAATGATTGTTATCGAAATTTTATAGTAAAACCTACAATTTCTATTTTAATTCTCTTACATTATTTTTATGATTTATATGAAGAACAAAAAATAGTGAGAGACATTCCATCAATAAAAATGAGATTAATGAGAATAATTCTTGTTTAATATTTGAAATACTATATATAATTAATATTGAAAAGAAACAAAAATTGAAAGCCACTCCAAGTAAAGGATAAATTAAATTACTATTTGTCTGTTTGCGAGCTTTAAAATTAGCAAAATTAATAATCAGAAATATTTGGGAAAAAATAAGACCGGCAACACCAGCAATTGATAAAGCCCCTCCTGTCAAAATCGTGAGAGATATACTCAATAGTCCTATTATGATTATTGAAATATGAGGTACTTTATTTTCACTAACTTTTGAAAAGATTTTGGGAAGTATTTGACTTTTAGCCATCATATATGTTAAACGAGAAGAGCCTAATAATGTAGCATTTAAAGCGCTAGCAGTTGACAATAGTACTCCTATTATCATTATTGTCATTCCAAAGTTACCCATAAAATTTAAGGCAGCAATACCAATTGCTATTTCAGCATTATGAATATGTTCACCAATTAATTCAGATATACCTAAAACTGCAACAGCAGTAAAAGAAACAAAACAATAAATAATTAGGGAAATAATTAGGGACCATTTCATCATTTTTAATCCTCCTTTTCTATCTTCCATCTCATAAACTCCATAAGTTATCAACTGAAAACCTTGGTAAGAAACAATAATTAAAGAACTCCCTAGTATTATGCCGAAAAAATTAAGATTACTGATTGACTCAGGACTTACACCCACATTGTTAATTAATTGAATAGGATCTCGCAGAGCAGATCTAATCCCTAAGATTGAAAAAGCGATCAAAATTAAGACTTTAATTAAAACAAATAAATTTTGAATCCTAGATGATTCTTTTACTCCTTTTAGATTGACAAAAATGAAAAAACTAAATAATATAGTAATGATCAATGTAATTAAAAAGAAATTAAATTCCAAATTAAGTAATAAGAGGAAATAGATACTAAATGTGTATGAGTAGAGTGCCATACTGGAAATATAACCAAAGATCAATAAAATACCTACAAAAGGACCTAAATTTTGAAATTTTGTACCAGAAAGAGCTCCTTGGATACATGTATATTCTCCACCAGGATTACACCATTTAGAAGTGAGTTTTTGGTAGGAATATACTGTAAATAAACTGGCAATTCCTGTTATAAAATATGAGATATAAGAATAGGGACCTGTAAACATAGAGACCACGCCTAGTACGCTAAAAATTCCACCTCCGATTAATCCGCCGATTCCAATCATTAAGCAACTAAATTTACTTAGGTGTTTATGGAATTCTGCACTATCTAGATTTTCTCTTGCTAAATAAGGTTCCTGCATAATATTAGTTTTTATATATTCTTATAAATTAAATTGCTCAGATTTAATACTAATATCAGAGAAAGTAACAGAATTTAAAAAATCTTTCAAACTACTTTAAAAGTGTTTTTAAACTTTTCTGTTTTTTACTTTTCTTATATAAAGAATAAAATTTATTAAAAATCTTTATTTTTCGAAAGATTTAAGAATGAATAATACATGAATTTTACATTATTAATCTAATTAGGTAGAAATTCTGCTTTTAAGTTTTCAATTAGAAAATTTTTGTCTCTCTCTGAGATCCGATTAATTTTACTACCTTGATTATGATAAAT
>JBHLLJ010000216.1:0-3799 GCA_048885705.1 Candidatus Hermodarchaeota archaeon
AGAAGCAGACTATTATTGGAGATTTACAATTTCAAATACAGACACACCAGGAAGTCATGAAATGGATTTCAAGATTACAATTACAGATAATTCTGGCTACAGTAAAGAATTTATAGTAAGCATTATGATTGTTGAAGGTGGAAAACCCAGTCTTTTTAGCGATATTGATTGGGATATTGTAGGCGTTGTAGTGTTAATTATTTCATGTGCTGTTGGCATAATTGGATTCTTTTACGCAAATTCTCATTATAACTGGAATATAGGTTCTAAGATCAAACATAAATATAGTAATACAAAACAAATGAAGCAAAATGTAAAAAAACTCGAAGCTAATAAATTTGAGAATTTAATAAGGAAATCTAAGGATTTGGTTGATAAAAGCGAGCAATATTATTCAAAAGAGTCTTTTAAAGCTGCTGTAGATAATTGGAAGGATGCTATTAATTATTATACGCTAGCAATAAAGAAAGCACCTACAACAACAGAAAAAACAAAAATTAAGGAAAACATAAGGATTCTTAGAGAAAATATTTGTAATGCATATGTGGAAAATGGAAAAAAGCATAATCTTATTGCGAAAAAAGCACATAAAGGAGAGAATATCCAAAAAGCGCAAAAAGAATGGAATTTAGCAAAAAATGATTTTCAAATGGCAATAGATTTAATAAAGTCTGAAAAATTGGAGAAGCCTTATGATCAAATAGAAATTATTATTAACTCAATTAAATTAAATCTTAAACAACTTGAAATAGAAAAGTCATGCTTAAATGCTGATAATAAACTCGAAAAAGCTCGTTCCTTGCAGGATAAAGATTTAAAAGAAGCAACTTTACTTGCTCAAAATTCGTTTATGATATATTCTGAAGCAAAAATTCAAGCTGAAAAACATCCTGAATTTCAAGAATTAATAAGAAGAATTCAAACTAAGATGGAAAATACGAGAAATTTTCAATCAGAACTTCAAGACAAAATGGATGAATTAATCGGCATTACTCCACTAACGACTAAAGTGATTATTGATGATATAGGAGTGACTGATTATGATAAGGTTGGAACTATAATTAAAGCTGAAAAAAGAGAAAAAGCCTTATCAATTATTAGGGAATATGAATTTATTGGTGGACAAGTCAGATTCAAAATAGGTTTAACAAATAACACGAAAAATCCTTTAACTAACTTTAAAATTTCATTTGACATACCTGAGTCATTGAAATGGATAATGCATGAACCTAATTACGAACGTAAGGGTGATAATGTGCTTATTCCCAAAATTGGTATAAACGAAAAAAAAGCAGTATCGTTGTATTTAGAGCCTATTAATTGCATGGAAAGCCCAATAAACGCAACAATCAGTTTTTTTGATGCGAAAGATAGGCCACAAGCTGTTCCGATGGAACCAAAAATGATATCGATTTCATGTCCTATATTTTTTACGGAAAGCGAAGCCAATTTAGCAAGGATCAAACGTCTTCAGCGAACTCTTAATCATCAGGATAGAAAATTATTTCCAATTATTAATTCCGAAAAAGTTCCTTTGATATTTTCAACAGTCATATCAGCATTCGGAAAACATCATATCAAACTAATATTTAAAGAATTCTCAGAAGAAGATAAATTTGGTGAAGCGTGGTTCTACGGAATAACAAAAGTAAAAAAGAACAGGTATGTCATGTACATTTTATTAGATGGTGAAAATAAAACCTTAGAATTAGAAGTATCGGGTGATAATGAAGAACAAATTACTGCCTTTTTGGCAGAAATAGGAAATCAAATTAGACAAGAACTTATAAAACATAATATTATAACCTCTGATGATAAATTTTATGAATTTAGGATTTCAGTTTTACATAATGAATGTCCCTTTTGTGGTGCTCCAATTTCAGCAGACTTAGTTCAAAAATACATTGATGGTGAATCAGTTAAATGCACTTATTGCACTCTTTTAATTAGTAATTTAAAATGAATCTGTTAAACCCTTTTGCTTAATTCGTAGCTGTTGAAGGAATGAATATTAGAATAAGATTACATTTACTAAAGTTATTAGGATTTTATTTGATGCAAAAATATATAATTATTGTAAAATTTTGGGAGCATATTTGCCGAAAGTATTCCTATTTAAAAAACTCCTTCTTTAAATCCTCAGCTTCTCTTACTATTAATTCAATATTATATCTCTGAGCTTCTGCTATAATTTCATCAATCTTCCTATTGATCGAGGGAGGAATGTAAAAAACAATCTCAGGATAGAATTCTTTTAAAAATTTTTTAATGTCTAACAAATTTTCTTGTAGAATCTTTTGGATTTGGTTTTCATCTTTTCCTTTGATGAAATAAGAACCTGAGCCATCTGGGTTAGATTCAATTTTGCCATAAATTTTTTTTTGTTTAATTAAGCTTTCCAGACTGACTTTTATAGACTCGATCCCATCATGAGCAATTTGGACGGTTTGAGTTAATTTTGCTTCTAGATCCGATTTGTTTTCTATCTTCTCAAATATATCCCAAGATAATGGATCAAATCCCAAATTTTTCCGAATTTTGCTAATAAAATAATATCGATAAGGAAGTGGGGCTGGAAAAAAGTGCTCTGCTAGTTTTTCAATGGATACTTTATTCAAATTCTTAATATATTCTAATAATTCTATTTCAAATTGTTGAATAGTTTCAGAAACCTCAAGTAATTTTGATTAATGGATGTGTGGCGATAATTTTATTATTATAATTTTATTCTCTAAATTTAAGTATTACCTAGAAAAATATAGTATTAGTTAATTTAAATAATTCATAAAAATTTTACAAATTTTGAGGTAGAAATGAGGTCGTCTGATGCAATGTTTAGTATCATTATTTTTGGAGATGTCAACTGCGGTAAGACTAGTCTTATACAACGATTTTTAACAAATTCGTTTAAAGAGGATATCAAATTATCCGTAGGTGTAAATTTCGAAGTAAAAACGATTAACGTAGGAAACAAAAATGTAAAGTTACAAATTTGGGATTTTGGAATGGGAAGTAAAGGGATTTTCTCCACTTATGCGCGAGGTGCTAAAGGAGGAATATTTATGTATGATATTACAAATTATTTTTCCTTAGCTCATATTGATGAATGGTTAGGTATAATTAGAAAAGAAAAAAGAGCAGAAGATCCATTTCCAATAATAATGGTGGGGGGAAAAGCTGATCTCGAAGATAAGCGGGAAGTTTCTGTAAAAGATGGAATGAAAATTGCTAAATTAAAAGGTATGGATGGTTTCATCGAGTGTTCGAGCAAATTGGGCGATAATGTAGAGAAAACATTTGAAGCTTTAACAAGACTAATGATGCTTTTACACCAATACTCGTAGGAGGGGTTCATGAAATGATTCGAGAACGCATTTTTCGACCTGTTATACTTTTATAATGCTGGTATCTATATAAAATCTCTAATTGTCTAATATCATCAAATAATAAACTTATTTCATCATATAGGATTCTTTTAGTTAGCTTTTGTAAAATAAATAATTATAAATTAATCAGACTTTAAAGTATATAACTTTTCAAGATATCTCCTTTTTATTGTTCTACTATCAATCATGACGAAATTACAAATTCCAAAATAATAATACGGAAGGTTTGCTAGATAGATTTTTAATGTGATAATAATATAATTAACTTAAGTTGCAAAGAATTCAATATCGTATGGAACAAGATTTTACAAAAGAAATTTTTAAAGTCTTAAATGGTTGGGAGAGACCTAAAATTGAGAAACCCGCGGACAAACTTCTATATAAACCGGAACATATGAAAACAGCGGAAGAAG
>JBHLLJ010000217.1:0-3765 GCA_048885705.1 Candidatus Hermodarchaeota archaeon
TTTTATTGCTCATTTTTTATCTTCAAATGTTGTATTTTTGAATATTGTTATTTATAATCTAATGAAAAATGAAATGATAGTATTGTTTTATTCTTTATCTTAATAAAGTAAAATCTATATTACGATTAAAAAAAAATAAAATATTTAGATACATTTCCTAATTTTTGAATTACCTCTTCTGCTTCTTTCATTGTCCTATCTAATAATTCTTTAACAGTAGCAATCAAAAGGCTCTAATTTTATTACCACCTTGTTTTCTTTTAAATGTGCTAATATCCTGCAACAGTCAATTTAATAATTTTAATTTGTAATAGTTGTTAATAATTCTTTTTTTCAATATTCGCCAATTTAATTTAATAGAAAAATCTCTTTTTGGTGATGTATAATGATTTTGAAATCAATGCTTTAAAGTTAAAATCCAATTATTCTTAAACATAAATTTAAATTGATCATTTAGGTTATTTAATTATCTGATTGAATTAATGTATTTAATTTAACTAAATATTACTATTCTAGCGTTTTTAGTTATTTGAATGTGATATAATTATGGAAGTATTTTTGAAACGAGCTGAACGTTCTTTTAAGGAAAAATTGGGTGAAGAAAAAACAATTTCAATTTTGAATGATATTAAAAAAGCCACGAATGAAATTCCCTCTAAATTCAGAAGAGTTATTGGGTCAGAAATACCTAAATTTTTATTTAATTACTCACAAGAGATTGAGGATGTCTCTCCTGCCATTACTGAGGCGGTTTTGAATTCTTTTCTTATATTTGCAGAATCCTTAAAAGATCTAGTAAATAAGGATACAAATCAAGTAAATCAGATGTTAATAAATAGAAGTAATAACGCAATGCGAAATCTTGCTGATTTATTAAATACTTTTGTTGAAAGAGCGAAAATGGGTGAATCTATAGAAGAGATCGATTCGTTTGAAGATTTAATGATATTTATGGTTGGTGGGAAAGCAGAAGTTACTCAGATGAATGATGTTGAATTATTTCTCAAACGAGCGGAAAAGAATTTTTCAGAAAGATTAGGAGAAGAAAAATTTCAAGCTTATTTAGAAAAACTGAAGAATTCATTCGAGCTAATTGATGAATTACATCGAGATCAAATGAGCTCCGAAATTTCAAAATATTTATTCAAATTATCTAACAATATTGATAGTTTTTCTATAGAGATATTAGATAGTGTTTTGGCAAGCATTTTATTATATTCAAATGCTATAACAGATTTAAGTGGAAAAACATGGGATCAAATAAGCCAAGAAATAAGAAAAAGGAGTAATAATGAAGTACATTCTTTAGTTGACTTATTCAAAGTATTTTTAGATGAAGTTAAAAAAGGAAATGTCGTAGAAACAAGCAATGAACTTGAGGATATCTTAACTCATTTATTTGGAGAGGAAAAAGAACGAGTTCAATTTTCTGATATAGAAGCTTTTTTAAAAAGAGCAGAAAAAAAATATTCATTTATTCTTGGACAAGATATGATTCAAATGCTTATGGAGGATTTATTAAATGCAATAAATCAAATTCCAGAGCAACATAGGGAGTATCTTGGGTCAGATCTAGCAAAATATTTATTCAAATATTCAGAAACAGCCTCCTATCACGAACCTGAAAAAGTTGAATTAATATTTAATGGAGCAATCATGTTTGCTAATTCTTTAGTAGAAATTGGAGATTTAAATAAAGCGGAAGTTAATCAATTCATTATCAATAGATCAAATCACAAAGTTCGTAGTTTATTCGATTTATATCTAGAATTTTTAAAAAAGATAGAAGTCCGTATGCCTTTTTCATTGGAACCTACTTTTGATGAGATTCTAGTACATACGTTAGGCAGATATAGTGGTCCAAAAGTTCTAGAACAAGGAGGATTGATTCATGAGCTATTATCAGATTATCATGAAGAAATTCCTTTAGCTATTGAACATTCAAATTGGGCAAAAGCTTTAATTGAAATAATCCCTCGCTATTTAGATATTCTTCCAAAATCTGAAGGAGATCGAATATTAGACTTATTATGGGAGAATAAATATCCAATGGAGCAAATTCTTGAGAAATTCCAAGCAAAAATAGCCGAATTACCAAGAGAAAAAGAAAAAACTTTCATGTTTAGATTAATGAATATGTTAACAAATCAAATTTTAATTGATGACGAAAAAGATAAAATATTAGCAGGAGCTCTAGCGCTTAGAATCCTTGGAGGGATATTTGTAGAGATTTTTGGTGGAAGAAATGCGCAGATCCGAGGAATCCGGCTTAACCAATTATTAAAAGATAGAAGAGTGTCAAATGTAGAAAATAAAAAGAAAATAGATGAGCATATTAACAGAATTTTAGAAGAAGATTTAAAAGCCATTCAAAAGAGAACGATGACCATAAATACAATTATACCAATATTGACTAAAAAAAGATATTTCATTAAAACATATGATATAGTTATGAAAGACTTTCCAGAATTCATTGTTAAAATGATTACGGTTAGAGAAGAGGAAAAATTAAAGGATATTGGTGTAGATTATAAGAAACCTGGTGTTTCAGCCGAATTAATACAACTTGTTAATAGTTTTTTAACTGAACTTGATTTAGTAAGAAGATTCTATAAAAAGTATTTTGAAGAAATGTATTCAATAGCATTGGATGCTCAAAAAAATATGTTAACAATTAGAAAATTCTTTAAATCTCTAGTTGAGCTTAGTGAAAATCTCGAAACTATTGAATTTTTTGAAAAACCTATAGCGAATACTGAACATACTTTATATATGTCAATATTAGGGTACTTGTATGACTGCCTACCAGAAATATTTGATATATCTCGTACTATACTTGATGAACAAGAATATCAAAAAAAGATTATGAAACTAGATATGTATCTAAGTGACTGGAAATTTGAACAACTCAATTTAGAAATCAAAGAAGCTGAAGAAAAAATTAAAGAATATGAAGGAATGCAAGAGTGGGATACAACAGATAAGATTAGGAATTTAACTAAATTTCTTAATAGGGATAAAAGTGAGATTAAATTTTATGATATAATGTTTAAACTCCTCAAGGAAACAGAAAAAGTTGGCGAAATTCTTAATTCCCGATTAGATTTCTCTAAGACTCTTTTGAAGTATTCAGATTCTCTAAAAAAAATACATCCCAACCTTCCCGCAGCATTATGTGATTACTTGGAAAATTTAAATGATTTCTCTCAAGAAATTGATAAAATTGTTGAAGAATTAAAAAAGAAAAGCTCCTCGGGAATTATTTCTCCTTTTGATTTTAGAGAGAAGAATGACTCCGCAGAAATGGCAAAAAAAGAACTACTTTCTCTCTGTTCAAATGAGGATTTTATGAATCATATCAAATTTTTAATCGAAATTGAAAATACAAATATTTTGTAAAAAAAATTTAAGATAGGTTAATCTAAATTAAGAGTAATTTTATTTTATTCCAAGTCTATTTTTTTCTTGTTCAACTAACTTTCGACGTAATATTTTCCCCGAACCTGATTTTGGAACTTCATCAACAAACTCAACTTCACGGATTTTCTTGTAAGCAGAAATTCTTTCAGCAACCCAATTCATAATATCTTGCTCATTTACTTTATCTTTAGATTCAGGTTTTAATATAATAAAAGCCTTAGGGATTTGACCAACATCTAGTTCAGTAGACGGTTTACCTATAACAGCCGCATCAAATACATGAGGATTTTTAAAAAGTAAGTCCTCAAGCTCAGCAGGTGCAATGCTCCAGCCTTTATATTTTAT
>JBHLLJ010000218.1:0-3719 GCA_048885705.1 Candidatus Hermodarchaeota archaeon
TCCTTAGAGAGATTATGGTTAGAAGCCCCCTCTTTTTTTTATAAGGGAGGACTGAAAGAATTACCATATACGTTTGGGGATCTTTTTTTGCTTCAGCTTTTAGATTTAAGTTCATGTGAAATAGAATATCTTCCAAATTCTTTTGGAAATCTTAAATCACTCAGGATATTGGATTTATACAACAATAATTTAGATTCCCTTCCAGATACGTTTGGGAATTTGGAATCTTTGGAAATTTTAAATTTAGAAAAAAATAATATACAATTTCTCCCTGACTTTATTGGAGAACTTTCAAATTTAAAAGAAATATATATAGCTAATAATCCCTTACGAAAAAAAGCCTCTGAGAAGTTTAAAGCGCTGGCATTAAAATCAAAAGGTTTGAAATATAAAAGATTAATGCATCTCTCAGAAATGTGTAAACAAGAAGAAACTCAAAACATTGATAGAAGTGAAATAAGTAAAAAAAAAATCAGAAATATCTTAAAGCCATTAATTTATGCTTGTACTGTGGCATTTCTAGGATTATTAACTTTTTTTTTTTTTAGAATTAATTCACAAACACTTAATATTACCGTTTGGATATTATTTGTAGTAGCTTTTCTTATAAATATACTGATTGGTACATGCATAATTGCGAGTATATCAGGCTATTTTAAAATCTCATCAATAGTTTTCACTCAAAAGATAATTAAAATATTTGATATATTTGTAATACTTTACTTTATTTGGGCTATTCGCGCACTAATTAGAATATTTTTGTCAATTGAGCTAATTCCATCTATAAATTTTCTATTCGAATTCTCTGTTCCACAATGGATGTTAAATTTCTTAATTGATGTCGGATATAACGAAACCTTGACATTCCTAGAAAATATGGATCTATTTTTTGGACATTTCTATTTAAAGATCTTTAGTATCGCTCTTGTTTTTTGGGCATTATATCGAAATGGTTTTGGTCATATAAGAAAAACAATATTCGATGAAAAAGCTAATAAAAATCTATGGATATTTTTAATAATTGGGATATTTGGAGCATTATCCCTTGCAATTATGAATTATAGTAATTTGAACCCATTTTTAGATATTGGCTATAATATTGGAGTTATAATTGGCTCCTCGATTTTTATTTGGGAGATCAACAAAATCAAAAAAATATATTTCTATTATTATTTTATTTTAATATTTGCTGGGATAGGGCTAATCTGGATTACATCTTATTGGAGCATTCTCTTTTCCTTAATGACAAGTATTATTTTAATTTTCTTATTCTTTATACTCAGAACATGGCAACATAAAAAAATTAGATATTATTTATACTAATTTTCTAGGTATTGGATAATTTTAACTTTTTTTAGATAAAATTTAAATAATTATTATATATTCATAATCAAAAATAATAAGGAGGAATAGAGAGAAATGCAATTTAATGACAAGGAATTAGAAAAAGAAGTAATAAAAAATGCAATTTTGGATTATTATCATGAAGGGCATGTTAAAAGCGATCCAGAACTATATAACAAGATTTTACATGAACAATGGAGATTTTTCTTCTTTGATGAGGATGAGCATCTTAGAATTGTTAATAAAGAAGAATATATGTCATGGTATGATCCTAAAAATGTGAATGAAAATTTAACCTGGGAAACTCAATTTTATAACATTGATGTATCGGGAAATATAGCTTCGGTTAAGCTCAAAATTGAATGCGAAGAAGTTGGTTATATTGATTACTTTAATCTAATGAAAATCAACCATAAATGGTGGATAGTTCATAAGCTTTCTCATAAAATTAAGTAATAACTTCTTAATTTAGACTTAAAAACTTGGTCATTATTAATTTTTATAATATTTATAAATTAGTTTCAAATCCAAATAATGAATCTTGTATCTTTGTTCTAATCTCTTTTGTAATATTGTGCACTATATCTTCACGAATGTACTCTAAATATTCTAAGAGAACATCTTTGATTATTGGCTCAACTTCTCTCGTCAATTCATCAATAATTTCATGTTTTTTCAAATATGCATCTTTGTAACTTCTTATATAGTTACTATTTAATTCTTTAAGCCATACTTTTCCTTTAACTTCTAACATCCCTAAAACTTTTCTTGATTTTGTAGCATTAAAATGTTTAAATTCAAATTCATGTTTAGTTAATTTATCCTCGAAATATTTGACAATGAGCATCTTTTCTTTTATGCTTAATTCTGTCTTAGAGTTTAAGAATATTATAATCATGTGGTTATCAAATGGAAAGAATATTTGAATCTTTATATTTGAACCATGGATTTCAAAGTTTGATATATTTTGTATATTTGTTTGCCCTGCAAATGATTTAAGTGAGCTAAAGTACATCGATATCAGGTCAATTTCTAAGAATGTTTTTTCATTTTCTGATAAATAAGACTTTATTGATCCAAAGTTATTTTTATTCTTGGAATCATATTCAATCACCATAAGAGTATTCCCATGTTGATCTGCCATTAGAGCCCCTATAACAGGAGGAATTTTGTTAAAATTACAAGAGTTATACGCATTTTTAACTAGTATATTTTCGACACTTTCTTTTTTGAGATCATTATTGTTATTGTCCTTTATGTAAAATTTATTATGGTCTATTTCCATTATAGATTCCTTGATTGATTCTAATCCTAAAATTAAAGCATAAACAATTAAAAACACAATTCTCTTTAAAAATGTAAGAGAGATAAATAAATTATGAAAATAGTAAAAATGATAAAAAGTCAAAATTTCAAAAAACATTGAGGAGATATATTTAGGTATGTATGGAGAGACTATGGCAATCCTTACTGTCGTATCTTTTGCACTTTCATTTGTTTTAGCAAGAAAGATTGAAAATGAAGCAACCCCTTTATTTCAAAATGCAATAAGATCAATTATAGGGTTTATAACATTTTTAACAATTTGTCTATCATTAGGGATATTCTTCAAAATTTTTTCTCTTTCAATTTTGATAATACTTTTCTTATCTATAAGTATTTTATTTACAGTAATTTTAGGTGACACAGCTTATCTTCATTCACAAAAGATTTTGGGCCCTGCTAAAGCTCTTGCTATAACTACTACAACTCCATTTTTTACAATATTATTTGCTATTCTTTTTTTAAATCGGCCAATTTCAGTTCAAATGGTTTTTTCAGGAATTTTAATTGGAATTGGAGTTATAGTAATTACAAAAGAAAAAGATAATAATTTTGGTAATAAAGAAGCCGGAAAAGAAGAATCAAGTAAAAAATTTTTACCTAAAGTGCTTAAAGGAACTTTTTTAGCACTCTTTACAGCAATTTCATGGGCTATTGGTACTTCTCTTACAGATTATTCTATAACTCAAGTTGACACTTTATTGAATATAGGAATCTTGAGTACAATGATCGCAATGATGATAAGATTTCTGTTTGCATCGATTTTATTAAGTTCAATCACAATAGTAGAAAGAAAAAAAATCCCAATACCTAAAAATCGAAACACATGGATTATACTTATTATTTCTGCTATTTTGAGTTACTCTATTGGTAGTATTTTTTTTGGAGAAGCAGTACATACTGTTGGTGCAGTCTTTGTGTCTCTAATATCTACAGCAATGCCATTATTTACAATTCCATTCTCTTATATAATAAATAAAGAAAAACTTTCTCTAAGAGGATTTATTGGAGTTGTGATTACTTTCATTGGAGTAATAATAATTTTATTTTAA
>JBHLLJ010000219.1:0-3629 GCA_048885705.1 Candidatus Hermodarchaeota archaeon
CACCATTAAGAAGTATGCTTTTTTCTTTATATCGCATGAATAAAGGTAAATCCTTTGTAATTATAATCCTATCATTGTTACTTGCATACTCAATTAGCAATTCATCAGGAACTGGATCCTTTTTAAAAAAATCTATCAACTCATTTGCATACACAGCATTGTATCCAAAAATACGTAAGAATCGAGTTAATTTACCTAGCATTGAGTCAACTAAGAATTTCATATTGAAAAGGCTAAGAATTTTTTAAGTAATTCTAAATTAAATATATTTAAAGCATCTAATAAATTATATATTTGAGAATAAATCATATTATAAATTTATAGGGAAATAAATGGAAGCAAAGGTTTTGATGGAAAAAGCTGTAAGGTTTCATGGACATATTTGTCCGGGTTTAACTATTGGCGTGTTAGCTGCAAAATATGTTTTAGAACATGGATTTGAATATTCTCCAAATGAGGAGTTAGTCGCTGTTGTTGAGAATGATAATTGTAGTGTTGATGCATTACAAGCAATATTAGGTACAACATATGGAAAGGGGAATCTTATCCATCAAGATTATGGTAAAATGAATTACTTTTTCTACGATAGAAGAACTAAAAAGGGAGTAAGATTAGCATTAAAAAGTGGAGAATTTGATAATAAAAAGTTGTCTAGAGATGAAAAAATTCAATTTTTGTTAAAATCCGAACCTGAAAATATATTTACCATATATGATATTGAATTTAATCCTCCTAGTTTAGCACAAATTGAACAATCCATTCCTTGTGAGATATGTGGAGAGTTTACTATGAGTAGTAGAATAATGACATACAACGGCTCTGAGATGTGCATTCCTTGCTATAAAAAAATGAGAGGTTAATCGAAGATAATTTCTTCTTAAAATTAAAGTTCTTGGTTAAATTCACCCAAAAAATATGATTTTAATGAAACTTTAAATTATCTATTCATAATTTGATAAAGTTTGAAAATGAAAAATAATGATCAAGATATAATGCCTGGTGCAGGTCCTTTTTATATTGAAGGAAATGATATTGGAATTCTTTTAATACATGGTGGTGGCGGTGGAACGTGCGCAGATTTGAAACCTTTAGCAGAAGATTTACACAAAAACGGAGATTATACTATTAGGATTCCTTTACTTCCTGGATTCGGGACAAAACCTAAAGATTTAAAAGACATATCTATTGATAATTGGAAATCAGCAATAATTAAAGAATTATTAATGCTTTCAGATAAATGTAAAAAAATCTTAATAGGTGGTCACTCTATGGGTGGTATTTTAACATTGATCTTAGCAGCAAATCATAATGTTGATGGTATTTTTACTATTGGGGCACTAATCGGAGTTCAAAGATTTTTATTTCATCTCGTTCCAATATTTAAAATTTTTGTAAAATATCACACAATAAATTCAGAGCAATTTAAGAAAGACACGAATAGAAAATGGGTTGGTTATGATAAAATTCCATTAAATATTGCCACAAAAGTAAAAAGGCTTATTAAAGAGATGAAAGAATCTTTAGGTGAAGTTAGTTGCCCTGCATTACTTTTTCAAGGTAAATTGGATTTTGAAATTAAAAAAAATAGTATGGATTATATTTTTGATAAAATTAAATCAAAAGAGAAGAAGAAAATTTGGTTAAAGAATAATGATCATCCAATCTTGAACAGCCCTGATCACGACCAAATTATATTAGAACTCGTAAAATTCATTAATGAAATTTGTACTTAAATTATTTATTTTTAATTAAATTACTAAAAATATCAATATAGGATATTTTTAATTTTCATAAAAAACTAGAATTATGATAAAAAGAAGAATATTAGTTCTTTATTTCTATAAAAATGCTAAGTATTAAACTAATTAAGTTGAGGGAAATCATAACTGATTAACATATTGAAAATACTTTATATATAAGATGAATTATTTATGATTAAAAATATTAGTAAGGGGCACACTTTATTAGTAAAAGGTCCAGCCAGAATAACCTTAGTTGAAGGTAAAGTTGAAGTTTTTGGTAAAATTTTTACTCCAGAACAAGAAAAATCATCAGTAGAAAAAACATCCATAAATGATGTCTTAATAATACCTAGTGCCCAAAGTTATCCAATTTATGGCGTAGAGAAATCAAAATTAGAAGTGTATACAACTATTGAAGATAATCTTATAGACATTGAAGAGGATTCTATTTCTTCCGATTGGCATGAAATTAAAGATTCTATCATTAAAACATTGAAACAAAACACTGGTGCACCATTAAAAATCATGGTTTTGGGAATAAGCAGTGGAAAAACTACCTTTATAAAATATTTAGCAAATAATTTTTTGAAAGAAGGATTAAAGGGAGGATATCTTGATTCAGATTTAGGTCAACAAATAATATATATTCCTACTACGATAAATATCGGTTCTATTAAGGATTATATTGTTTCAAGTGAGGATATAGATTCAGAGAAAATGGTTTTTATTGGAGCTACTTTTCCAAAAGGAGATTATAAATTTATTGTTTCCCTTTCTTGTAGGAAATTAATAGATAATTACATTGCAAAAAACAAGTCCATTGATTTTATTTTAATTGACACAGATGGTTGGATCAAAACTGAAGCTGGGATTCTTTATAAAAATTTTTTTATCAAAACTATTGATCCAGACATTATTATAATCTTTCATGATGAAACAATTGAAGAACTTAAAACTATAGAAAAAACCTCCTCAAGTTCCAGAAAAGATAGAAAAATTTATTTGATCAAGGAAAAAAATAAATATTTTTATGAAAAAGATAAAGAAGAAAGAAGATTTTTACGCCAAAGTCAATTCTCGAAGAAATTTGAAGAATTTAGAAAAATCTCAATACCTTTAAATGGGATAAAGTTCATAAAAACTGAATATGATAGGGAGAAGGATCAAATTTTTGAAAAGGAGATAGATATTAAGGAATTAGTTAATCTTCCTTATCATTATGTAATAATTGGTTTAATGACTGAGAAATCTGATTTAATAGAAATAGGACTACTTTTCACCGTAAATATTGAAAAAAACTATATTTTATTATATTCAAATTTAAGCTATAAGGAGCAGATTAAGGTAAAAAAAATTCTAGTTGGCTCACTCAGATTAAGCATTAAAGGAAATCATCAAGGGTACTTGTATCTCTAACTTTTTATATCTTTCCATTACAATAATTAAGATATTGTAATAAGCCTAATTTTTTAAATTGTGATGTAATTATATTAATTTATGGACGAGGATCTTCTTACTAAGTTTTTAAAATTAATGTCCTCAAGTATTTTAGATTCAGATTTGGAATTAATTAATTTAGGTAAGTCTTTAGGATTAGACTTAGTATCTTTTTCTGATTTGAGAGCTTCACAAGAAGATACCTTTACAGATGAAGTGAGAATGAAAGCTTTAGAAATGATGAAAAAAGATAAAGATAACTTATTGACATGTAGAGATTCGTTTTATGCAGGTAGCATAGATTTCATGGTATCTGATGAACCTAAAGGAAAAAGATTTTTCCTATTAGAAACTAATGGCGGATCACATAGAGGGCTTTCAATAATTACTGAAAAACAACAAGCTCTTTTATATGATGGATATTTAAAAGCTATTTATCAAGCACTAAAC
>JBHLLJ010000220.1:0-3513 GCA_048885705.1 Candidatus Hermodarchaeota archaeon
AATAGATATATAAGGATCTAACTAAGTGAAAAATTTTTTTTGAAAGATAATGAATTTGAAAAAAGATTCCGTTATATAGAAAGAGAATTGATTTCAGAAAACAAATTTTCAATCGCAAAAAGTGAGTTAGGAAAAATCATTCACGATGCTAAAATTAACAATCTGAGTGAAATCTTAAATCAAGCAAGAATATTATTGAGATTTTGTAATATTAAGGAACGTGAATTAGAGACTGGGATTGAAGTAGAATTTAAAAATTTTAAATCATATGAAAATGCTCAAAAGAGAGACGAAGAAGAGGAAACTCTTAATTATCAAAAGCAATTATTGCTGAGAGAACAATTAACAAAAGCTAGGGATTTAATTTTTCAAAAAGAAATTTTAGAAGGTAAAAGATTACTAATAAGTATTATCAATGAAGTAAATTCTCTTTCAGAGTCTGTTTCTAGTTCCATATTTAGTCAAGCTTCAGAGATGTTGGATTACTGTGATGATTTAATGAAAAATGAGAAATATCTTCTGAATATTAAAGATCTAATTAAGGAAGAAAAGTATTCAATAGCTCTAACTTGTTTAAAAGATTTAATAGATGAAATAGAAACTTATATCGGAGATAAAAAGCTTATCAATAATGAAATTTTAAATGAAGCATCAAAATTAATCAATAAATACAGAATTTATGTGCATGAAGATTATATTTCTGAAGATTTTCTTACTGGAGAGGAAAAAAATGAAATTAATGAGATTGAAAAAGAAATAGTTTTTAAAAACAACCAAGGGAAAATATACAAGAAAATCGTTCTTTGTGGAGACGGTGGAGTTGGTCGAACAGCTCTTGCTCAATTTTATACTCAACAACCTCATAAGTTTAATAAAAATACTCGAATGACAATTGGAATTCAATTTTTCTCAAAATCCTTTTTGTTAAAAAATATAGAGTTAATCTTTGTCTTTTTTGATCTTGCCGGACAAGAACGATGGCGTTGCTTTCAACAAGATCTAATTAAAAAGGCTGATGGGGCAATTTTCACGTTTGATTTAACACGGGAACTGACTTTAATGAATATTAGTAAGTGGGTTGAATTTTGTAGGAGAGAAAACCCAAAATTACCAATTTTAATGATTGGGACCAAATTAGATTTAATTAATGAGATTAGGGTTCATGAAGATTATGCATTATCTTGGAAGGAGGAAGCAGGTTTCTATAACTATATTTCAGTTTCAGTTAAAACAGGGGAGAATGTACATATTGCCTGTCATAGCATTTTTCAAAAAGCAATGGAAAAAGAGGTTCTTAGCAAAGAAGATGATTTACAATGGAAAAACGCTCTCGTTAAAGAGGATAAAAAGTTTAACCAATTAATTGAAAGAAATAAAGCACAATTAAAAAGATCAGTAAGAATTCCTCAAGTCGCTAAAATAACCGTTCAAAAGCAAAAAAATTTTGATATATCAGAAAGTCAAAACTTAAGAAAAGAACTTCTGAAAATAATTAAAGTTGCTCACCGTCTTAAACTAGAGATGGTGCAAAATGCTTTACAATTAAATAAATTAGAATTTGATAAGATGATCTTTAAATGGGCAGAAGAATTTGGTTTTGAGATTGATGGAGACTACTTAATTATTCAAAAAGAAGAGGTTCCTAACCTAATTGAAGAAATGGAAAACATTGCTTTAAATGGGTCTGAGTTAGAAAGTAAAAGCTCATTAGATATTAAAAGAGAATATGATTTTGTTAGTGGTGAGATTCGTTTTCGAATTGCTCTGAAAAATTTGATGAAAAGTACGATAACTAATATTAAAATTAATTTTGACGTTCCAACATCATTACGATGGGTACTTCATGAGCCACGATATCCTAAAAAGGGTGATACAATTGAGATTCCAAAATTAGGACCGCAAGAAAAAACATCAATAGCAATATATTTAACTCCAATATCATGCTTAGAAGGGCAAATTAATGCAACTATTACCTATTTTGATTCTTATAATAATCCCCATGCTTTTATTATGGAGCCAAAAACGGTTGCAATTACATGTCCCATTTTTTTTACACCTCAGACAGCAAACTTAGCGAGAGTGAAAAATCTTTATCAGCAATTTTCATTTAAACAGACAAAATTGTATCCTATTATTAATAAATCAAATGGATATCTTTTATTTGAAGTATTTATTAAAATTTTAAATGGATTTGATATAAAAATAGTATCGCATGATTATAATAGAGAATCTAATATAGGAGAGGCATGGTTCTATGGAGAAACAAAAGTAAAAAAGAATCGTCTTATAGTTCATATATCCACAGAAGAAAGTACAGATTTGATTCAAATTAAAGTAGGAGGAGATACTCAAGAACAAGTAACTTCTTTTTTAGCTGAAATTAATTCAAGAATTAAAGAAGATGTATTAAAAAAAGATATGTTTGATAAGTCGATAATCTATAATGACATAAAAACTTCAATTCTTTCATATCTATGTCCTTATTGTGGAGATGAGGTATTAGAAAATACTATTCAAAATTTTATCGATGGTGAGAGCTTTAATTGCCGATATTGTAATGTTTCAATTTCTACAAAAGAATTAAATATCTTAGATAGATAATGTTTCGCGCTTCAATTTGTATGTGCCCTTCTTGCTTTAGAAGCGATCGTGATATGATTTATAATCCTTTTTTAAATGAGTGGTATTGTCATAAATGTTATCAAGAGAATCGGGAATTCTACCAGAAACAAGGGGAGCTTGACAAATTCATATAACTATAATTATATTTTTATTATAAGTATTGAGTTTTTAATTGTCTCTATCCTATTTTTTACTTATAAAAACAAAATATAAATTATAGTGTTTATTAAATCAATTTAACAATAGAAAATAAATACAAAAAATAATATAAATAGATAAATACAAGAACTTTTCAGAACGAGGTTGATGGAAAATATTTCAACAGGCTGGCCGTGGGTATAGCCAATGAGATCTCTTCACTGGCATCCAAGACATGGCCATTACCCAATTTTCCCCCGAAGGTAGGCTTTTTCAGGTTGAATATGCTATTGAAGCCGTGCGCCGTGGGACAACCGCAATTGTGTGTAGGAATCTGAATTCAGTAGTGTTTGCGGTTGAGAAGAAAAGTGCTGAACTCCAAGAACAAACTAAGGGTTCAGAAAAAATATTTAAGATTGACAACCATATTGGAGTGGCCATCGCCGGATTGACGGCTGACGCCCGTGTCTTAATTGATCGAGCTCGTGTTCAAGCTCAGGTTAATTTATTAAATTATGATGAAAAGATTTCTGTAAAAGACAGTACATTAAATATATGTGAATATAAACAAGTTTTTACGCAAAATGCGGGTGTAAGACCGTTCGGAGTATCGTTTTTGATCGCGGGGATTGACACAAATGGTCCCAGCCTTTATTTAACTGATCCATCGGGCGCTATGTGGGGTTATAAAGCTTTTGCGATTGGCTCTGGAGCTGCGGAAGCAAGAACTTACCTTGAAGAGCATTATCAAGA
>JBHLLJ010000221.1:0-3449 GCA_048885705.1 Candidatus Hermodarchaeota archaeon
TTTAACATAGGGATATATGTTTCATTCATAGCCTCCATAAGCCATTCTTCTCCTGCAGGCCATATTCCCGACTTTTTACACCATGGAATATGTCCATGAAAAACTAAGCCAAAATATCCTAAAGTCATTTACACCAAGAATAATGTTTTATTTATAATTTAGTCTTATATGATTATTATATTCTTATAAAATGATGATTTGAATTATGAGTTTAAAAATTAAGTCTGTTACAAGCCCTCCTAGTAGTGAAGAGTTATCGAATCGCTTAGAAAAAGTTAGGAAATTGATGAAAGAACAAAATTTAGATTACTATGTTTCATTTAATCCCGTAAATATATATTATTTAACAAATTTTGCCTTCTATATCCATGAACGCCCTTTTTTATTAATTATCGAAAAAGAGGGAATACCAAAAATGCTAATTCCTCAATTAGAGAAAGGTCATTTTGAATCTAGAGCTAAATGTGAACTCAAATTTGTTATATATTATGAATTTCCGGCTAAAAGCGGTCAAAATTGGTATGACTATTATCAAAAACTGATAAGTATAAATACAAATGTAGGAATAGAAACTGAATTTCCTATTGGTATTGCTAATAAGACTCCTGGAAATATTGTTATAAGTGATATAATTGATGAGGTTAGAATTATCAAAACTGATTATGAAATAGGACGTATCTATCATGCTTGTAGAGTTGTAAATAAAGGTCATAAGGTTGTTTTGAAAAAGTGTCGTCCAAAAGTCCTTGAATTTGCGTTATACAAAGAGGTGACTGATGCTATGACATCCAAGATTGTCCAAGACATACCAAATGCTAACTTTAGAGCCACAGGGACTACTGGAGTAGTCTGGCCACCTTCCATTTCACATGATCCACATCTCATTCCCCATATCTTTAAAGAGATGGAAGAAGGTGGACCTCATGTTTCAATAGTATCAGCTCAAGTAGATGGGTATGGAGTTGAGATTGAAAGAACATTTTTCTTAGGACATGTCCCAGAGAATGCAGTGAAACCTTTTGAAGTAATGTTCGAAGCAAGAGCTTTTGCTTATAACATGTTAAAACCAGGTGTAATAATGAGTGAAGTCGATAAAGCAGTGAAAAATTTTATCACTAAAAAAGGATTTGGAGATTATATTATACATCGTACAGGACACGGTCTTGGAATTACAGGGCATGAAGCTCCATTTTTAGCGGAGGGTTATGATAAACCATTACAAAAAAACATGGTAATTAGTGTTGAGCCCGGCATTTATATACCTGGTATAGGAGGATTTCGTCATTCAGATACTGTCTTGATTACAGATAACGGATATCAGAAATTAACTAAAGCTCCGGAGACTCTTGATGAACTTACTATTATGATTTAATATATCTTCAATTTATTCTATATATTTCACTATTTTATTTAACGCTTTTCTAGATGTGGGAGCAGGAATATCTCCTTGAATATATCCAAAAGGTAAAACAGTTAAAAGATGGTCATCCGCTCCTACACCAAGAATTTTTTTTGCCTTTTCTCTATTCATAGCTCCTATCCAACAAGTTCCAATTCCTAAAGACCACGCCATTAACATCATATTCATTGAAACCAATGAAGTATCAATTAAATGCCATTTAGGACTATTTTTTACTTTAGCAACAATTGCAATTGCAATGGTAACTTGTTTTATAAATTTACCATAATTTAGGACTTTAGCTAGTTCTACTAAAGTTTCCTTATTTTTTATGACTATAAACTCCCATGGTTGACGATTTGAGGCACTAGGTGCCCATCTTGCTGCTTCTAAAATCATTTCTAATTCTTTTTCGGATAATGCTTTATCTTGAAATGATCTGATACTTCTTCTCCCTTTAAGAAATTTTAAGAATTGTTCTGGATCCATCATTTACAACTTTAATGATAATTAGATATCAAATTTGTAATTCGATTATTGAAAAGAATTTTGTATAATATTGTTTTATCTTTAAAAAAATTAGTTATCAATACTTATAAGATACAAAATTTCATATTTTAATGGTTATTAGTGAAATAATCAGCTTCAAAGTTTGGATAAATTTTCTTTTTTCTACCATCTTTTTTATATCTAATAAGATTAAGTTCTATTAATTTATCCAAATGATATTGAATTGTCTTATGATCTACTTTAAATTTTTTGGTAATTATATTATTCCATACTCCAGGATTTTTTTCAATCATTTCTAAAATCTCTAACGTTAATTTGCTTTTCTGCAATTTTAAATCTACATTAGATAAAGGATTCTTTAGATAATATGGAAAATAAGCAATAAAGTTGCCTATTCTTTTTTTCCCAATAACCTTATATGTTAGCAAGATATCAAGATGCCAGACTAGGTTACCTGCAGCTAATCCAGTTCTACGTAATAGTTCATTGAAGTGTATCCCAGGCTCATTTAAAATTAAATCTATTATCTTGTTTCGATTTTCATTTTCTAAAACCTCGTCTAAAGTTAAACGATGTGCTCCTTTCTCAATTGGTACAGTTCGAGTTCGTAGATACTGAAAATAGTCTTTTTTGGAAAGTGCAGCTACTAATGCGATTATTACAATCGCAATTACTGAACTAGTTATTATTAACCAAGTCCAATCTGGTTGAATTAACTCAATTTCATAAAGAGTGATGAAATACTCAGTATCTTGTTGGAGATCTAGAATTGAACTTTCTAAATATTTTTCTGAAGTACTTTCATTGACCTTATCAAGAGTCTCAATTAATTGCCATGACTCTTGAGTAGATTCATATAAAGCTAATGAATACGAACCGTCAGGATTGAATCCGTATTGTTGAATTTTTCTATATCTTATTGTTAAATTATTAATGGAATTGTTTGAAATTACCCTAAAAATACAATTGTACCTATATTGATATCTAAAGTTACCCCTTTGAGGTGATTGCGGAGGTTGCATTATTCCAAAATTCTGTAAGTTTACCCTACTTAATACATTTAAGGATATTGGATTACTGTTATTAATTATGAATAAAGTTTGGCGATCTTCAATGTTCATATCATATTCAATAGAGAGATTTACAAAGACATTAGTAGATACTTCAAAAGTAAGACTATTGTTAAAATAATAAGATACTTTTTCATATGGTTGAATAGTATCTTGAGTTGAAAATCCATCGATAAATACTTTTCTTGCATGAATGTCTACAAGAAATAAATTGAATCCAAGGAATATAATGAAAATTGAAATGAAGTAATACTTGTAGTTTTTCCTTCTAATTAGTTTGATCATTTTCAATTAAATTCCTTCCAATATAAATAATTATTATATAAAATTTTAAAAAAAAAAATTTATTTACTTTCACTTTCTTTTTCTAAAAATCAACACTGAAGCAACAGTAATAATCCCTAAAATTCCTCCGATGCTAACAATAATCAAAATTGTATTATCTGGTTGTGGAATTAAAACAGTCCAAT
>JBHLLJ010000222.1:0-3333 GCA_048885705.1 Candidatus Hermodarchaeota archaeon
GTCTAGCAGTTGGGAAGTTGGAAAAGAGGCACAAGAGTTAGATCAAAAACCATTTAAAGAAAGAATGAAGATCGAAGGGCGTTCCATTAAGAGAATTGGTTTTGCTTTAATCATTTACATTATAACTATGATACTATTCTATTTTTGCTTATAAAGGCTTTCATCATGGAATTAATCTTAGTTATTATTATATTTGCTTTCATCTTTGAATCTATGGATTCTATGGCGGGCATGGGTTTTGGAACAGCATTATCACCTTTATTGTTTCTATTAGGTTATACCCCATTACAAGTTGTTCCCACTATACTCATTTCAGAAGCTATAACTGGTATAATAGACACGTTTTTTGATCACGAATTTAAGAATGTTCGGTATTCTTTCCGACCCTTGAATGATGCTACTAAAATTGGATTGATAATAGCATTTTTTGGATGTTTGGCTATTTTTGCATCGGTTCTTTTAGGCTATTTTGCTATAAGTTTTCCTGATATTGTAATAAAAATATATGTTGCAGTACTTGTTATTTTCATGGGAGTCTCAGGATTAATCAGAGTTAAGTTAAGAAAAATCGAATTTACTAAAACACATCCTGGACTAATGATTGGATTTTCAGCTCTCGCGGGTTTTAATAAAGGAATCGGGGGTGGAGGATATGGACCAGTAATAACAATGGGGCAAATTTTTTCTGGAGTTTATGAAAAAAGTGCAACGGCAATTGTATCCTTTTCAGAATCAATAGTTTCAATTGTGGGGATTTTGACCTTTTTTCTAATTACATTTGCTGGTGTAAATGTGGATTTAGTTCTTCTGCCTTCGATATTTACTGGAGGATTCTTAGCAGCCCTTTCTGCGCCTTATTTAGTTAGAGTTATCCCAAATAAAATTTGGAAATACTTTATCCCATTATATGCATTTGGAATTGGAATCTATTTATTATTGCAAATTTTAGTTTAATATATCTTAAATTAAAGACTAATTTCTATACTTCTTTTATATTTGATTAAAGATCGTAAATAATATATTTAGTTTCCTACATAACTATTTATTATTGAAATTTAGCGAATAATATTCGCTTTGAATTTTCCTCAACCGCACATTATACGGATAATTAGAAAATATTCGAATTGTCTTCGATATATTTAAATAATATAAAAGATATAATAAGTATTAGGAAAATAGAAATTATAAAATTAAGCATTAAAAAATAAAATGAACTTTATTCAGTTTTATAACAAAATTATATTAAAAATATTCCAATTATAAATTATTCAAAAGAGTTGATTATTATGGTTACCTGCCCAAAATGTGGAGAAGAATATTCATTAGGAAGAAAAATCTACCATAGTTGCGAAGAGGGTTCAATTGAACATGGTATAATTTTTAATGATGATCGTAAGAATCGCCCCTGGAATTGTTATTGCATAGATGATGTAGATAAGAAAATTTTAAATGTCTTACAAAATAATGATAAAATCCCATATCGTGAACTATCAGAAAAATTGGAATTAGCTGCGAGTACAATTCATAATAGAGTTTCTAAAATGATTGAAGAAGAAATCATTAAACAATTTGGAGCTATAGTAGATCCAGGAAAAATAGGATATAATACTATTGCAATTATTGGACTTTCAGTTGATCCATTGAAAATGAATGAAATTGCTAAATTAATTGCCTCATATGACGAAACTCAACTCGTAGCAGTCTCAACAGGAGATCATGACATCATTGCTCAAATCATTGCTAAAGACGAAAAATCACTCTGGAATTTTATTAATATAAAAATAAAGACGATAAATGGAATAAAACCTCGTATTCATGTATCAAATTTTTTGGATGTATACAAATTCACACATTCAATAAAAATTGCATAGGAATTATAAAAATTAAGTCACTTCTATTTTTTAATCATTCATCTTCAATTTGCATTGCTATTCTAAACCAAAAAACTACGATAGAATTTATAATCCTATAAAACTCTTTCATTTCCAAAGGTTTTATTACATAACAGTTGGCATGGAGATTATAGGCTTTTATTAAATCTTCTTTAACATCAGATACTGTTAAGATTACTACGGGAATCCGTTTTAATTCCTCATCCTTTTTGATTTCTTCTAATACTTCAAATCCATTCTTTTTGGGTAAATTTAAGTCTAAAAGAATTAGATTAGGTCTGTTTACATTGGCAAATTTTCCTCTTTTTTTCAAGAAGTCTAATGCCTCAACACCATCTCTAGCAATATCTAAACTACTTACTATTTTCCGATGTTGGAGAACTTCTTTTGTAAGACGGATATCGGCAGCATTATCTTCTATAAGTAAGATTTTAGCTTTAACCTTTTTATAATTATTGCTCATTATTTTTCCTTATTCTTTTTTTTTTTCCGGATAAATAGTAAAATAAAAAGCTGAACCCTTCCCAAATTCTGATTCTACCCATATTTTTCCCCCATATCGTTGAACAATTTTTTTACAAATAGGTAATCCAATTCCTGTACCGGGATATTCTTCTTTAGTATGCAATCTGTAAAAAATATTAAAAAGCTTATCAAAATATTTGGATTCAATTCCTATACCATTATCTTTTACAGAGAATAACCATTCATTATTAATCTTCTTTACTCCAATATGTATTTTAGGTGTTTCTTGTCTTCGAAATTTTATAGCATTACTAAGTAGATTTTGAAATAATTGAATAAATTGAGTTTTATCAACTTTTAGTATTGGTAGATCATCGTGAGTGATAATAGTACCACTTTCTTTTATTGCTTCTTGTAAGTTAAATATAGCATCTTTTAATATTTTCTCAAGATTAGTAAGTTTCGAAGGCTGAGCATGAGTAGTGATCCTTGAATATGATAGTAGATCTTTTATAAGAGTATTCATTTTTTTAGCTCCATCTGTAATAAAGTGAATAAATTCGGTACCATCTTTATCTAGTTTATCTCTATATTTCTCCTCTAAAAGTTGAGAAAAGCTTACAATTGCTCTCAAAGGCTCTTGGAGATCATGCGATGCTACATATGCAAATTGTTGTAAATCCTCATTTGAACGTTTCAAATCTACCATTATTTCATTAAATTCAATTTCTCTTTTTGAAATGTGCTCAGATAATATTGATACTACTATTCCAACTATAACCAACGAAATTGCTCTCAAAAAGTTATTTAAAATTTCTATTCCGAAAAACTCCTCTTCTGGAATTAGATTAAAAACAATTAATATTACTGCTAAAAGAATGGGAATAACCAACCCTTTTTTTTTCCACCATAAACATGCTAAGATTGAAGGAAAATAAAAAAAATGTGCTACTAATATAGAGGTTCTAAGTATTAC
>JBHLLJ010000223.1:0-3328 GCA_048885705.1 Candidatus Hermodarchaeota archaeon
ATAATATTTAATGTAATGGTCAAAGATTTTAGTATAATAATAACCCAAAATATCAATATATGTAAAAACTTCTAATAAATCAATGAAATTGTTGATAGTGTTTTCATATGAAAGCAGCTTAATGAATTCTGGATCATTAAATAATGAATAAATTCCATAAAAAGTGGATTCTCCAGTATAGATAGTGGCAATAAGCAAGTGATAATGAATTATTTTTTTAATAAGTAATTTCTCGATATTTGATAGCTCAAAAGGTTCAAGTAAATCCAAGTTTGATATAAGATGATAGCTTTTATATGGGTGGTGTTTATTATCTAAGTATCTGCCAATATCATGATACATTAAAATTATTGGGATAAATAACTGATTTTTATTGTATTGGTTTAGTACTTTTTCTTGAATTTTAGTAATAGCTTCTTGTGAAAGAGTTTCATGAGAAAACGCCCCATCTTTTATCAAAAAGAATATTTTATAAGATCTAAAAATGTGAATTATTGTTCTCTGAATTTCAGCTCTATTCTTCTCTCGAGCATCTTGAAAAATATTCTTTAAATTAGGAAATATTGTTAAGAGTGTATAAAACTCCTTAGATTTATCAATATTTGACGCTGAATCAATCCAAGAAAGTTCTATGTTTTTAAATAATTTATATAGCGAATCTAACATGAATCATCTAATTTTCTGTTCTAATAATTGAAAAAACGGATCAAGATCGATGTTTCCACCACTTAAGATCACACCAGTTTTTCTATTTTCTACTAAAACTTTTTTTGATAATATTGCTGCTAATGGAACTGCTCCCGATGGTTCAATGACTATTTTCATACGTTCCCATAAAAATCTCATAGCTTGGATTATTTCGGTTTCAGAAACTGTAATTACATCATCAACATATTTTTGGATGATATTAAAAGTTCTTTCACATAAAGAAGTTCGTAATCCATCAGCTATTGTATCAGGGTATGTACTTGGGATAATATAACCCGCTTTAAGTGATCTGAAGGCATCATCTGCCAATGTTGGTTCGACTCCTATAACTTGTGCTTTGGGACATAAATTTTTAGTAGCAATGGCAGTTCCACTCAGTAAACCTCCTCCTCCAAGAGGAGCAACAATAATATTAAATTTACCCATCTCTTTAATTAATTCATAAGCAACAGTTCCTTGGCCATTAATTATATCATCATTATCATATGGATGAATCAATACTTTATGTTCATTTTTTATTATTTCTTCTGTCTTCTGAACTCTTGATTCAAATGAATTTTCACAAAATTCAATTTGAGCGTTGTATCCTTTTGTTGCATTAATTTTATTCTTCGGAGCTCCCTTAGGCATTACAATAGTCGCTTCAATGCCTAAAATGGATGCTGCAAGTGCAACAGCTTGAGCATGATTTCCGCTAGAATGCGTAATTACACCACGTCTCTTTTGTTCATTAGTAAGCATATTTATAGCGTTAAAAGCCCCACGGAACTTAAAAGCACCCACTTTCTGAAAATTTTCACATTTAAAATAAATACTAGCATTTACCATTTGATTTAATGAGCTAGAAATCATTACTGGTGTTTTATTAGCATAAGAGCTAATTCTTTCATAAGCGGTCTTTATCCCTTCGATTGACATAATGCCTTTATGAGGAGATTAATCTTGATCTTATGTATATAATGCAATAATATCAGAAATAATTGCTTGTTTTTTATTCAATATATGTTTACTCTTCAATAAATTAAACTATAAATATAACCTACTCGAATTAATTTTATTACAAATTTAATCACAACTTTGGAATCAAATTATGCCAACATTCGGACATCTTTTTTATGGTCTTTGTTTGTTAATCCCCTTAATGTATTTTATGAGGGATAAATTTAGCTATAAAGTTGCTATAATTTTCTTTATAAATTGTCTATGGGGTCCAGATATAGTGAATCTTTTCTTTGTTACACCATTTCACTGCATCTTAGGATTTCTTATTCTCGCAATTCCCTATTCTTTAGTTTGGACATATTCTTCACGATTTTCTCTAGTTAGATCTGAAAAGGGATTTCCCTTTAAATTTGAAGACAGTGGGATTAGAGAAGTTAATTGGAAAAATGCATATTGTCTTGTAGCTGCTGGAGGATTTTCACATTTTTTTATTGATCAATTTTTCCATAATACAATAGACATGAATTTATGGGATTGGTTAAACATGGAGTTTAGAATTCTTCATCAAGATATCCTTAACTGGACATGGGTACCAGAACATACGCTTAGTCCTCTTTACTTAATTGGTGATGCATTAATTGTTGTTATATTAATACTCTCTTTTTATTTTCTAAGAAAAGGACATAAAGAAACATTTAAAATGTTTTTAATTTTCAGTGGTATAGCACTTATACTATTGCTGGTCAATCCATTAGTATTTTATGGAGAACATGAGTTTGCGGTAATGTTTGAAACTACAATTTATTTCTTTTTACCTCTTATGTTGCTTATGTATGTTGCTCGTAATGTTCAAGAACATCCAATAGAGACTCCTGATGTACCAAAAATTAAACGAGAATCAGCATTAAAAATCGTCTCAATTGTCTCAATATCATTTGCTGTATTTTTAGTATTATATGCACTAATCGCGATACTATTAACAGATTTTGTTGCAGAACTATATACTGACACTCCCACTGCTGACGATATATTTTCAATTATGATAATGGGAATCTATTATCTCGTAATCGCATTAATCTTATTAATCGGTTCTATAGGTGCCATATTTAAAGTAAATTTCTGTCGATATATGGCTATTGTTGCTTCTGCTTACTTAATTGTATTCGGATTTCCAATTGCGATTGCACTATTCTATTCTGAAAAGGAAATTAAAGCTATGTTTAGCAGATAATAATCTAAATTCTTTTTTTTTTTTCGAAATTTTTCTTAACTTTTTCCTAAAAGTATGGTTTTTTACTTCTGACGTGTGTATTTTAGTATTTTAAACAGATTAAAATAATTAATAAAATATTGGAGGATTTCCTCGGAGATCTTTAATTTTCCCCTTAAGAATAGGGTCATTTGTCTTCTTCATCCAATTAACTAATTTCTGCGTCATTTCAAATTTAATATCCTTATAATCAGGATTGTAAGCTAAATTATGCAATTCAGTTGGATCTTCTTCAAGATGATACATTTCTTCTTCAGGTCTTGTTGAATTAATAAATTGTCCCATATATTTACCAATTGGATCTCGAGCTGTAAATGCATCAATTTGATACAATTTATCCATTTTTTCAAAATTAATAATATATTTATATTGTTTTGTTCTCACACTTCTAATAGGATCATAGAATTC
>JBHLLJ010000224.1:0-3318 GCA_048885705.1 Candidatus Hermodarchaeota archaeon
TCGGATTTTAGCTTCATGTAGGAATTTTACAGCTTCTTGACGACATTCCGCCCAGACTCGAGAATTATAAGCATGACCAAATTGTTCAGCTTTACCATTTTCTACCCATTTAATCCATCTATCAAAACCCTCCAATCCAGAACTATATTCTGGCTTAAAAATCCATTCGGTTGGATTTTTGGAATGCTTTAATGCCATTTGGAGCGCCATTTTAACTTGTGTAGAATAATCTACTGAAGTATTAGTTTTTTTAACAGAATATAATCTGATAACCTCTTTTCCAATTTCTCTCCATGGTTTGGGACCAGCACCTCCTTCTTGAAAATAGCCTTTATAATAATATCCGATGTTATCATATCCATAAATTATATAAAATTCCTTAATTTCACCAATTTGCCAACCGTAACAAGGATTTTTTTGATTAATTGATGTTTTAACAAAATCCCACCCTTCATCTAATTTTTTTTTATAATCAGGTTCGCATTTTATTGCAATAAATTTATCAATATTAATTCCTATATTGGGAACTAAATCTATTATCATATCGATTTTCCAAGCTGCGGGCCCACTAGGACAAACGAGGTCTTTTATATTGATTATAAAAGCGTGACCAGTAACTCCAAATAACCATTGACAAGTCATATTAATCCCTAGATATTCTAAACAACCATGTAATGATGCCAATTGAGACACCCGATACCTTTTAAATTCTACATTGCTAAGCATTTTGATGTTTGAGACGAACCTCATATATTGTTGCCCTATTAATTGCGTTGCATTGATATTGCTGATTTGTGAATCTTTATAGAGTCTTATTGTATTATTAACTAGTTTTTTTCCATCAGTAGTGATTTCATAATAACCTCTATCTACCCTTTCAATTAGTTTTAAACTCTCTAGTTGGGAAATATGATTCGCCAGTGCAGTTTTACTTAATTTTGTAAGTTTTTTTAACCTTGCAAAATCACAGGAATTTTGTACAGCTAGAAAATATAGTATATTTAGCCTTTTTGGGTGAGCAATGGCTTTAAAATACTCTGTTATACTTACAATCTCATCATCAGAAACTGGGGTTATTTCATTGTCATCAAATTCCATTATATTCACCAATCTATTCGACTATATTATTTAAAATAATATCTTATTCATTAAAAAGTTAAATATTAGAACTATATATAATGAATAAATTAATTTTATTCTAAAATTGTTTCTTATTGAATAAGATTAAATTTATAGTCATTATTATAGTTGTAAGAGTAAGTCCCAAAGTCAAAGCTAATAATTGAGTATTCAAAAACTCTATAAAGATAGTAGGTAAAATTATTAGAGTTGATAATTGGCTACCTAAATATACGGATAGAATTGCTGCAACAGGCACCGATGAAACTAAAACACCAAAGAAAATGCCAATTGAACATGTTATCGCCATTGAAGAAATTCCGACAATTAAAGACTCAGCTGTCATATTCCACTCAATTTCTGATAAATTACCGGTAAATCCATCGATTATAAGACCAATTGCGAGAGATATTGATATAGCAATGATTAGACATGAATATACAGCTAAAAATTTCGCTAATAATAGACTACTACGTTTAACTGGTCTTATTAGAAATAATTCATAAACATGACGATTTTTTTCATTAACTATTGAAGTACTCAACATTATCGCAGAAAGAGTTCCTCCAATACTAGTAACAACAATAGAAACTAAAAGTGAAATAGGCATTCCTTCTAATTGAGTTGGGTCGATAAATTGCAATAGAAATGATAATAAGGGCATACCAATCCATAATACAATCATAACTTTAGATTTTGCATATCCCTTCCATTCGTCTAAAAAGAGTAACTTTAAACTCATGTAGTTTCACCTCCTACATATTTTAAATAAACTTCTTCTAAACTAGGCCTTAATAATTTGAAACTTCTAATTCGACATTGCTGCTCAGTTATTTTTCTTAAGACATTATTTAGTATTAAATCAATATCAAAATCAGAATTCAGATGAACTAATTGTCTGGTATTGTTGAAATTTTCTATAGAGACAACTCCTGATATTTCTTCTAAATTATCACAAAGAGGTGTATTTTTAGCTACAACAATTTCTAGTATATTTCCTATGTGAAAACTAGTTTGGAGCTCTTCTGGAGAACCTATTTTCATTATTTGTCCTTTGCTTAATATGCCAATATTATTAGCTATGTCTTGGACATCACTAAGAATATGGGAAGAAAACAAAATTGTTATCCCACTTTTAGCCAATTTCTTTATGATCTCCTTAAATTGATATCTCATTTGCGGGTCTAAGCCAGATAATGGCTCATCCATAATCAAAATTTCAGGTTCATGAAGAAGTGCTTGTCCCAGTCTTAATTTCTGAACCATACCGCCTGAAAGGTGTACAATTTTTTTATATCTGAAATCGCTAAGCCCAATTAACTTTAATATTTCTTCAGTTCGATTCTCAAGGTAATCTGAATCAAGCCCAGAAAGACGACCAAAAGTCTTAAAAGCATGATCAACAGTACGCCATTCTTGGAAACCTGCTTCTTGTGGATGATATCCTATAAGTTTATGTAAATCTTTATGATCCTTTTGAATGTCTTTTCCATAAATATAGACCTTTCCACTGAACTCAGTTATAAGGCCTACTAAAATTTTAATTGTAGTTGTTTTTCCAGCACCATTTGGACCAATATATCCAAATACATCCCCTTTATTTATTGTAAATGAAACATCATTTAAAGCGAGTAGATCTTTATACTTTTTTGATATATTCCTAAATTCAATGCAAATATTTTTACTCATAATAAAAATCTAATGCTATCGTTTCTATTAAGCTAAAAAGAAAATTAAATAGCTAATTAATTTTTCTGTTCTTACAGAATTATTATTATAATGTAAAAATAATATAAATAGGTTAGAATTACTTTAACTTCTTAATCTGGGAGGAGGTACAAAGACGGTTCTTGTTCCCTCTAGTAAATTTATCGCATTTTCTGGACAGAAGTAAGCACAAACGCCACACCCTATACATAACATTGGATCACATTCCGCTTTATTATTGACATCTCCTTGTATTGCTTCTACAGGACACTTCTCAAGGCAAGTACCACATCCAATACATTTGCTCTTATCAATTTTTGCTAAAAAATTAGTTGAGTTTATCATAGCTGTCGTTCCAATTCTCCACCAATCAAAAATTCCGCAACAGCATTTGCAACAGTTACAAATACCAGTTTCTTCTTTAGAGAAATCAGAGTGAGGATGCCAAGCTTTATGAACGAGTCCATCCTCTTGAGATTTTTTTAAAATTGC
>JBHLLJ010000225.1:0-3265 GCA_048885705.1 Candidatus Hermodarchaeota archaeon
TGCCAAGAAAAATGAATATGATTTCAAATACACCTGCAATATAAGCTGGATGGCGAACATATTTATATGTCCCCCCCGTTGCCAATGTGTATTCTTCTTCTTTCATTTGGTTAAAACAAGCAGTATAATTGACATTATAAATAAAGGTTATTGATACCCAAACACCAAGGAGCCACATTCCAATAATACCGATCCAATACACCTCTATTGGAAGCTCAAGAATGAAAAATAAATTATGCTCCTCAAAACCAAATATTAAACGATAAACAAAGGAAAGCAATATTACATATTGTATCCCTATCCCGAATGAGACGGCTATCTGAGACAATTTGCTCCCAGGTATTTGTTTATTATTGATTGGGCTATTTCCAATTACTGTAATAGCTCCCTTAGGTAATTTATTTCCTCTTAATCGTCTAATAATTCGAGGGAGAATGAATTTGAGTGTCCATATTCCAAAAATTGTGAATAAATATATAAAGGTATTCAATATAATGATGTCACCTAGATGAAATTAGTGCGTAAAACAAATTTAATTTTTCAAATCAAATTCTTAAATCTTTCAATTATCCTATAAACACTCATTTTGATATATTTTTCCTTTATGTGTTCAATAGTACATTTTTTAAGATTGATGGATAAATAATTACATAATTCTTTAAGAGAATTATTTTGATTATATCATAGATTAAATACATTCCTAAGAAATCAGATAATAACGAGTTTCCAATATTATTAGTAAAAGAACAGCTATCCCATAATGTTGCCACTTTACCTTTAGATATGGTGTGTAATCCATTAGAAAAAACGTGGGTATGTACAAATTGCTATAACTACTTCTATAAAACAGATGAACAAAAACAGAAATTAAATAAGAAATCAAAAGAATATTAGTCTTAGTTAATCTTATGTATATTACTTATTTTCATTTCATAAGATCTAATTTTTCTATACAAATTTGTAGTTTTTCTAATTTTATTCTTTTATTGAATATATATTCTGGATTATCAAATGATTTTAAAGATAGAGATTTTTAGGGTTAACAAATAACCTTTAAAATTTTGATAATTTATTCTTAATATCTAAAATCTATTTAAAATATAAACATACAACTAGTTGTGAAAAACATGAGTAAAGCAAAGGAAATACCTGTTCCTGATAAAGTAAAAGGATTTACACAAGTTCGACTTGACGTTAATCTAACAGATGGAAAAATTAGTAAAACAACGTTATCCAATGAGTTCTGTCGCGATTGGATTGGTGGTTATGGCTTTGGTGCTAAAGTTCTCTGGGATGAGTGTCCCGCTGGTGCCGACCCATTAGGTCCTGATAATGTTTTCGTTTATGCACAGGGTCCCTTTCCAGGAACAATTTTACCTACTTCTAGTAAATATGGTGTATTTGCTAAATCTCCCTTAACGAATATGTTTGGGATGGCAATTTCTTCTGGTTCAGTTGCAGCTCAAGCTAGGCGGGCTGGAATTAATATGATTGTTGTTAAAGGCAAAGCCCTAGAGCCAGTTTACATGGTCGTTGATGATGATGATTATTATTTAGTACCATGTAAAGATACTTTATGGGGAAAAGGATGTTGGGAAACAGAAGAAATTCTACGAGAAGAATTTCAAGACCATCGCCTTGGTATACTGACTATTGGCCCAGGAGGAGAACGTGGTGGGCATATGGGATGTATTACCAATGATCGCAATAGACAAGCTGGGAGAACTGGAATGGGCGCGGTTATGGGATCAAAAAATCTTAAGGCTATATGTTTTAGAGGTACTAAAGGTATAAGTGTAGCTAAACCTGTTGAGTTTTTTAAATTAGCAAAAAAGTTAATTAAGGTCGCAAATGGTCCAGCTACAGCTAAGTATCGTGATTTAGGCACACCTGCAGGTATAACCAGTTACAATAAACTTGGTATGATGCCTACTTTCAATCATCGTGAAGGTACATGGGATAAAGTTGATGATGGAACCTTTACTGGTGATACCTTAAATCAAGATTGGGTTGTGAAGAAAGTTGCATGTTCTCAATGCAGTATTGCTTGTGACCATATAACAAAGATACCTAAAGACCATCCAAATTGGCCCAATCTCTACTCAAGTATTGATCAAGAATTATGTTATAGTTTTGGTTCTGCTTGCGGAAATTTCGATTGGCCTACTGTCTTTAAATGTGTTTCGTTAACAGATGATTTGGGCGTGGATGCAATAAGCGCAGGAGTAACTGCTGCTATGGCGTGTGAATGTTTTGAAGAAGGAATTATTACAAAAGAAGATTTAGGTTATGAGTTACCTTTTGGGTCTACTGTTAATCTTGTAAGATTTACAGAAGAAATGATTCTTGGTAAAGGATTTGCAGGTAAGATCTTTGGAGATGGAACTCGAGAAGCAGGAAAACGTTTAGAAGAAATGGGTAGAAAAAATGCAAGCTATTATGGTATGCATATTAAGGGATTAGAAATACCTGCTTTTGATGTCCATGGTATGAATTCATTTGCTGTCGGAATGAGTGTATCAATTCGCGGTGCATGTCATTTAAGGAATGGGTCTTATGGACTTGATGCTAAAGGAAATTTTGACAGATTTGCTTATGATAAACCGGTTGAGAGAGGCAAAGCAATTAAAGATTTAGAAGACATCTATGCCATAATTGACTCCTACATTGTGTGTAAATTTACTCGAGGAATCTATGAAAATGATGCTGAAATGGCGAAAGTTTTTGAATTAGTAACAGGTATTCCAGTAACCGATACATTTATTGCGCAAAGAGGAGATGCGATTGTTACACTTTCAAAATGCTTCAATATAAGAGAAGGTTGGACCAGAGATGATGATAGACCTCCAGATAGATTCTTTAAACAAGCACACACGAAGGGACCCGCAAAGGGAGTCACTTTGAAGGAAGAAGGATATCAAAAATTATTGAGTGGTTATTATGAAGCTCGAGGCTGGGATCCGAAAACAGGAATTCCAACTGATGCAACTCTAAAGTCTCTTGGATTAGATTTTGTAATAGGTAAATTAAAGGCTGCTGGAGGGAAAAAATAAATGTCGAAAGTAGGAACTAAGAAAAGGGGTGGTGTAGTCCACCAATTTATAATCGTTGATCCAAATCTATGTACTGGCTGTGAAACGTGTGAATCTGTTTGTTCTTTTGTGCATGATGGTGAATTTAATCCAATAAATACCAGAATCCACAGGGTGCGGATAGAACCTATTTTAAACGTTGCTTTAGCATGCCAAAAATGTGATGACGCTCC
>JBHLLJ010000226.1:0-3185 GCA_048885705.1 Candidatus Hermodarchaeota archaeon
ATAAAGCAACCCTTATTTAGATATTAATAACTATCTAATTATTTAAATATGTTTTAAAGTAAAAAATTTATGGATTTGAGAACGAAAATTCTAAAAAAGCGTCAGAAAATAGAGAAAACTTCTAAATGGAATGAATTTATCTAAAAGTATCTTTATTTTTTACATATACTGTTATAGTGTAAATATCAATTACTAGTTTCTTAATTGCTTTTAACCTTTATTACTGTAATTAAAATAGCGCAAAAAATTAATCCACATCCAATCCAGGCAAAAAATGAGAGAATTTCACTTCCTATAAGGAATCCAAATAATGCAGCAAAAACGGGTTCAAGTGTAAATATTATTGCTGTTGTGGCAGGTCCTTGATATTGCTGGCTCCAATTTTGAAATAATATAGTGAGACTCATAACACCAATGCCAAGATATATCAATATATACCAGTGAGTTAGAGGATATGACAATAATTCGTAAGGTTCTTGGATTATAAATGATGTAAGAAGACTTAAACATGAAACTAAAGAAATTTGAATTATTGAATAAGAAAAAATATCTACAAGCTTCACATATCTGTCATTATAAATGATATAAAATGCCCAAATAAAAGCACTTAATAACACAATTAAATCGCCTAAAATAATTCTTGATTCACCCTCTAAGAATAAAAATGCCATACCAACCACTGATAATGCAACAGCAATCCAGATCCTTTTAATTATTAATTTTTTAAAACCTATCCAAGCTATGAAAGGGACAATAATAGCACTTAATCCGGTTATAAAACCTGCCTTTCCTGCAGTCGTTGTTTGAAGACCATGCGTTTGAATTGCTACACCAAAAAAATAAAGCATTCCAGTTATAAAACTCATTAAAACCATCTTTTTATTAATATTTTTCAAATGAAATGTAAATGGTATAAATCCAACAAGGGCAATTGCAAATCTTATTCCTAAGTATAGGAAAATTGGCATTTCTTCAGTAATAATTTTTGTAAGAATGAAAGAAGTCCCCCAGAGAACCGTAGTTAAAATTAATAAAAAAATAGCAATTAAATTCCGATTAGATGAAATGTTCTTAGGATTTTTTTGAACCATTTTTATTTCATCATATAACTCTTGTATGTGTAGAAAACATATTAAAAATATAAATCATTCTAAACTGCAAATTTTGCTGTCAAAGCTTCTCATTTTATTCTTCTAATGAATATTTTATGCATTTAATGGATATTCTATATAACAAATAATTTAAAAGATGCATAATTGGAATTTAATATATGTAATTAAGTGATAATAAGCAAGCAAAATTTTGGTGATAAATTGCCCAAAACTTATGATGAGATCAATCAAAAAATAAGGAATGGAAATGCTGTGGTAGTAACTGCGGAAGAAATGATAAAAATTGTCGAAGATAATGGAATCAAGGTTGCTGCTGATGAGATTGATGTAGTAACTACGGGTACTTTTGGTCCTATGTGTTCAAGTGGGGCATTCTTGAACTTTGGCCATTCAGATCCTCCAATAAAATTTGAGCATATCTGGCTTAACGATGTTAAGGCGTATCATGGAAATGCTGCAGTGGATTGTTATATAGGATGCACAAAAATGTCTGATAAACATCCATTTAAATATGGTGGAGGACATGTAATTGAAGATCTTGTCTCTAGAAAGCCAATAAAATTAAAGGGTAATTCATATGTAACGGATTGTTATCCTCTTCCTGATCTTGAAACTGAATTCACAATCGATGAGATTAACCAAGCAATTTTATGTAATCCCAGAAATGCGTATCAAAGATATATTTGTGCTGTGAATAGTTCGGATAAAACTCTGTATACTTATATGGGAAAATTATTGCCTAATTTTGGAAATGCTCATTTTGCTGGAGCAGGATGTTTAAATCCTTTAAGTAATGATCCTGATTACGAAACGATAGGAATAGGAACAAGAATTTTTCTGGGTGGGGGTATTGGATATGTTATTGGAGAGGGAACCCAACATAGCCCAAGAAATAGAATGGGAACTATATTCGTTAAAGGAAATTTGAAATATATGAATTCAGAGTTTTTACGCGGAGTCTCTTATGAAAAGTATGGGACCTCAATGTTGGTTGGTGTAGGAATCCCAATTCCAATTTTGAATGAAGGATTAGCGAAAAAGACAGCAATTAAAGATGAAGATATATTAACAGATGTTGTGGACTATGGAATACCAAGAAGAGAAAGACCAATAATTAAACAGGTAACATATAAAGAATTGAAAAGTGGTTACATCAATTTAAATAGTAAAAAAATAAAATGCTCCTCTCTATCCTCTATTTCAAAATCAAGGAAAATTGCTGAGATTCTCAAGAAATGGATACAAAAAGGTAAATTTCTCCTAAATAAACCCGCTGAAACTTTGCCCCTTGAAAAAGAATTGAAACCAATGAAGCAGAATTCAAGGCCATATTTAATCCAAAATAAAAAAAAAAGAATAATTAGTAAATAGTAAAATTCCTTACTCTCTTCTCGAAAAAATCGCTAATATGATAAGTCCTGCCCCAATAAATGGACCTATTACTCCAAAGTGTGGTGAATAGCCTCCTCCCCACGTAATCCAGTGATTATATCCATAATTATTATAAAAAAGCTCCATCATAATAATCCAACCTAGAGTAGATGCTATTACCAATCCTGCAAGGACAATCATCTTCCATCTTAACTTCCTATAATCAAGTGAAGCTCTAATATATGTAATGGTGAGTGTCATTGCTACTAAAGAACTCGACAAAATAATCAAAGCAAGTATAAATGAGATTGTAACTAACATTAAATCTGTTCTTAAAAGATAAATCGCAAAAGGTTCTGCATCGATGGCTATTTGTGTCATCCACACATAATAAAGTGTAGGAGTTGTATCATTATAACTTGTTGGAGTCATAATTGAAATAATTATAAGTATCCCACCAACAATATTTAAAATCCACAGATAATTTCTAATTTTCATAAAAATCCAATAATTGGTGTAATTACTGATAAGTAGATACATTATTTAAAAAGCTTTATATATGATAACAACTAATTATTGGAAATTCTGAAAAGATTCCTCATATTTTTTCCCCACTTATTGGGAGATGTACGTAGAAAATGGTACCCTCTTCTTTTGAGGATTGAAAACTGACTTTTCCACCTAGATATCGTTCTGTAAGTA
>JBHLLJ010000227.1:0-3171 GCA_048885705.1 Candidatus Hermodarchaeota archaeon
TGGAAACGGTTTAATTCTCTACGAAAACCATCACTTCATTTAGTAAATATAAATATGATAGTGAAATTTCAAGTCGAAGAAAATAAATATAAAGTCATAAAGCCAGAAAATTTAGATACTTTCCTCATAAAGTAGCAATAAATCCTAAGAAGATTAGAAAGAAGGGTTAATTTTAATATAATAAAAAGAAAAAGTGAAGGGTTTTAACTATTATTATTTCCTAATATTTCTTTTATTCTGTTTAAAAGCTCTTTACCCGAAAAAGGTTTGGTAATATAGGCATCAGCGCCAAGCTTTTTACCCTTTTGAACATCTTCATTAAAGCTTTTAACAGTAAATAAAACTACAAGGATATCCTTATATTTATCATTATTTTTGACTTCTTCCAGCACCGAATAACCACTTCGGCCTGGCATCATAATATCTAATAATATAAGAGCGATCTTATCATAACTTTCTTCTATAATCTTCATTGCTTCTTTAGCATTACTGCTTGTAATTGTATCAAAATCCCCCAATTTTAAAAATTTCTCAGTAAGATTCACAATATCGGGCTCGTCATCTACAATCAGGATGGTATTCTTTCCCGCCATAAGCAAATCCTTATTCCTATTTTTTGTCTAAATACAATAATTAATTCTTTTTATGATATATTGAAGTTTAGTTATTTATATATTTAAATTATTTTTACATTTGTGAGTGATCATCATTGGTAAGAAAAAACCAACTCCCGATTTTTCCAGATGATTATATTGAAGATAAAGCGGAAGAATATGACAGTTCAAAATGGATGGAGAGAAATCAAAAGAGAACCACTTCCTTAACCATTAATTATCTTTTCGATGAGAAATTAAATGAAGATAATGGTAATAGAATTAAAATGGGAGAACACTATTTAATCTTAGACTTAGGGTGTGGAACAGGTTATTCTTCAGAAGTCTTACTTCAAAACAATTTTAGAGTAATCGGAATTGATATAATATATGATATGTTATCAAAAGCTAGAGAAAAAAGAAAGATTTTACAAAGTCTAAAACGTTTAGAATTAATTTTAGCAGATATTAATTTCTTACCAATCAGACTTAATTCAGTTGATCATATAATTTCAATATCATCTTACAATTTTATCACATATGGACTGCAAAATTTTGGTGAAAAAATGAAACTCCTCAATGATACCGGTAAATATCTATATAGGGTATTAAAGCAAAATGGAAGAGTTGTTATCGAATTTTATCCTAAAGATGATAATGAATTAAAAATGTTTAAAAATTCATTTGTTTATAATGGTTTTGAAGGATTTATGATTAAAAGTAATGCAAAACAAAAATCTGGTCAGACTTTCCTACTATTAAAGAAAAAGATGTAAATATGGGAACTTGTAAGTTTTGTGGAAAAAATGAGAAAGTAATTTCAGAAGTTCTCCAAGTATGTAGAGACTGTATTCTACAAGGAGATTGGAGTAAAATCGAACCCCATATATTAAATGTCCATAAAGAAGTCCGTAAACTTGTGGAACTACCAGAGAAGCCCCCAAAAGCAGAAAGACCAAATATCAAATTAAGATGTAATTTATGTATAAATGAATGCAGGCTTTCTGATAACGATGTTAGCTATTGTGGATTGCGAAATATTCAGTTAAGAAAGAATGGTCAATTACCATATCCTTCAAAATCGAAGGGCTATATTCATGGATATATAGATCCGAATCCAACTAATTGTTGCAATGGTTGGATTTGTCCAGCTGGAACATCTTCTGGCTATCCAGAATATTCAAATTATAAAGGTCCTGAATTTGGGACCTATAGTTATGCGGCATTCCTTTATGGATGTACATTTAACTGTCTATTTTGCCAAAATGCTTCTCATAAACTTTTTTCAAAACGACATCTATTTGATGTTGATACTCTAGCTAACCAAATTGTTAAGAATGAAAAAATCACATGTTTATGTTATTTTGGGGGTACTCCGGAAGCTCAATTACCGTTTTCAATACATCTTGCAGAGAAAATTCTTGATAAAATTAAAAATGAGAAAAGAATTATGAGGATTTGTTGGGAGTGGAATGGCTCAGGAAATAGAGATTGGATTGAAAAATGTATGCAAATTGCACTTAAAACTGGAGGAAACATCAAATTTGATTTAAAAACGTTTAATGAGAAACTCAGTCTTGCTTTATGTGGGGTAAGCAACAAAAGAACATTAGAAAATTTTAAATTTCTCGCGAAGAATTATTTTGGAACAAGAGAGGGTCTATATGAAATGAGTGCTTGCACATTAATGGTCCCAGGATATACCAATCATGAAGAAGTCGAGCAAATCGCGAAATTTGTCAACTCAATCAATCCCGAAATTCCTTACAGTCTTTTAATATTTCATGGAGATTATCAAATGCGGGATTTAGGGATTACACCTCGTAAGCAAGCTTTAAAAAGTATGGATCTTGCTAAAAAATATCTAAAACATGTGCATTTAGGAAACAAATTCTTGTTAGGGTTTACTTGAAATTTGATTTAATTTTTTAAAAATTTAATATAAAAAATTTGGTTTTTAGATTTTTTTCATTAATCCTCCTATAATTGCAATAAAGATTCCTGTACACCACATTATTAATGAAATTGGAAAAGGAATAAACATAGGTAATCCAGAAATATTAGCTGAAATATTCATTGCTTCTAAAAACATACCTCCCAATATTAAAATCAAACCTATAATCACTAACCAATAATCTTTACTCTTTTTTGCCCAATTACCACCAATTATAATACAAGCAAGTCCAGTAATAATCAGTATGCAGTCTAAAATAAAACCTATTGGAGCTATCCCCCACACCATAGCAGAGATAATATATAAAGGTATCGCTACAATATACAGTATAATCCCAATAACTATTAAATTATTTCCAATATCTAATTTTTCCACAAAAATCACTCCTATTCTTACTTTTTCCTTCTATTTCTTAAACGACCATTATCAGAAGAAGAATGGACTCTTTTGTATATAAAGATTTTGTGCGAAATTTATGGTTATTGAATTATTTTGGAAAAAATGTTTAAGTCATGTGTATTAGGAAACAAGTTTTTATTAGGATTTTCTTAGATTAGATAAAAAAATTTATTTACGAGTAATAATTATAAAAACCATAAAATTTAAGGAAGAACCATAAATTTT
>JBHLLJ010000228.1:0-3159 GCA_048885705.1 Candidatus Hermodarchaeota archaeon
AATGAAAATGTTGTTGAGTGGGGATTAAAGGCGATAATCTGGATATTCCCCGCAATCGCGCTTCTAATAGGTATTTTTATGATGAAATCATACGGATTACATGGTGAACGTCTTGAAGCTATGAGGAGAGAAATAGAGCAACACCCTGAATTGAAACCAACTTAAAAATTTATTTTTATTTTTGTTTTTTTTATTTTTACTTTTATTTTGGACTTATTTTTTACTTACATGGATTTTTAAGTGAACAAGGAATCCCACAAACACATTTTCCACAAACATCTGATACACCTAAATGTGAATAAAGTCTCTCATTTTTTTTGCAAATCTCGTAGCATTTTTGTCGATCAAATGAATCTATGTGTAATGCATCAAATACACATTTATTAATACATTTTTTACAGCTTTCATCTCGATAATAAAGACAATATTCCTCTTCACTTCTTTCTGTAGCATCTATTAATGCTGATGTTACTAAGCTTCCCAATCTTCCGCAACACCCTTTTTCAGTTATAAGCATATTGTGTAAACCAAACTTTCCCAATCCTGCAATATAAGCAATATGTCTGTGGGACCAATAGCTTATCAATTTTCTTTCGTCAAAATTATGAGTCGGGGCTACTTCAAAGCAATCATACTTCATCTCTTCTAAAGAATTGGCTAAGAAATGTGTTAATTCAGCTATTAGTCTATTTGTTTCAATGTAAGCTATTGCCCAACTTTTTGAAGCGTCTAAACCATTAGAATTAGTAAAAACAATCTCATCATTAAATGGAATAAAAAAGCTTATTATACTTTTAGCATTTTTAAGTAATTCATGTGGTTGTCTATGATCTTTATCCGCTACTTGTTTTAGCTGTCGAAAAATTGGATCCTTAGCATTAGCGAAAGCAATGAGTGGTTTTCTCCATTTAGAATGGATGGCGTTTTTTTCTTTATAATCTTCCACGAATTCAATTACTAATTCTTTAATCTTTTCTTGCAAGCTTTTCACTCCAAATAAATTTCAATGTATTAATTAATGTTAAAAAGTTTTTCTACTTTCTAAGTGATCACGTGCTTTTTCCCTAAGGAACTATAAAACTTTTAAATTCTCCAGATAATCTTCACAATAATCAAAACAATTTTATTGAGATGATTGTAAAAGTTGACACTATGCTTTGTGTTAATGAAAGTTAAAGCCGGTTTTGTAGAATCTATTGTAAAAGAATTAAATAATATTGCTGAAGTAAAAGAAACGTATTCTGTAACAGGAGGTATTGACATCATAACTAAAGTTGAAGGTAAAGATGTTGAAACTATTGCAAAAACGATATTAGCAAAAATTCATAAAATCGAGGGTGTTGACAGAACACAAACTCATATTGTCGTACCCCTATAAATAAAATTTAAGGAGATGATGAAAAAATTTGATAGAAAATAATCAAAATGTAGAATATTCAATGCCCCGGCAACATGGATTATATCCACCCCCTCCAATAATCTATAAAAAAGCTCGGGCTCTTGCATTAATGTTTCAATGTGCCGCAAATATCAAAAGAAGTTATTTACCTCCCGAATTAGATCCGATAGAAGGCGGTCTTGATACACTCATTGTGGTAGAATATCCTGAAACATCAATTGGGCCCTACAATGAATCACTACTTCTTTTAAGTAGTACCTATAAAAATAAATCTGGTAATTATGTTTTTAGTATATATGTTGATGATGATGTAGCATTGACAGCAGGTAGAGAGATATGGGGGATTCCTAAGAAATTGGCAGAAATTAAATTATCCAAAGTAAAAAAAAATCGAATTAACGGTACTGTTTCAAGAAAAGGGAAAATAATATTTGATATAAGCGCAGATATTACGGACAATGAACCGGGATTAAGTCCTCGAGATATGTTTAAAAGCCTCCCCTTTTATAACATGAAGTTAATACCAGACATCGCAGATAACACCAAACCAGCACTTCGGCAACTTACTGAGACATTTATAAAAATTGAAGACACTTATACTCAAAATGGGACGATAGCTAACTACATAAAGAGCCAGCCATCTAAATATGATATTTCAAATATTATTCTAAACGATGCAATTAAGGATTTGGGTGGTTTTTATGCTGAATTTGACATGGTATTACCAAATGGGAAAATCCTAGAGTAAGTAAATAAAAATAAAAAAAAGGGAAAATAATTCATCGAAATTTCTGATACATATTGAAAACTATTAATCCAACATAACCAAGGGCAGTAAAAACAGTAAACCATTCTAAAATTGGTGTGCCTAAGAAGAAAACGAAAAGTAAGTTAATTATAGCAACAACTATTCCATAAATAGAAATCCATTTTATAAAATCTTGATGATAATATAATGCTATTGAAGCTAGAATTAAAACCAAAAGGTTTACATTGAAGAAAACTTCAGACCAGAAGACATGTGGATCTGGAAAATCCTCTGAGAAAACACCAATCATAATCAAGGCAAATCCGGAAAAGCATCCTATAGCTTGAATTACTAAAATGAGGGTTTTATGCCATAACTCATCCTTGTACCACTTATTTAATCCTAGAAAAAAAGGGAATAGCATTATTCCTGTAAAGATGCAACCAAGATTATATGAAATTGCTCCATTTGGATTATAGCTGGAGTTTCCTAAATCACTTAGCCAATTATCTAAAGCACTAAATGGTGGAGGAAATAATGCAAGAGAGGAAAATGTAAAAATGCAATATAACAATATAACAAGTATTCCCGCATAACAGCTTATTGGCCATTTTAACTTTATATCAAGCTTCATATAATCACAATTTCATTTATACCTACAGACATAAATATTTATAGTTTTTTTCACATTTTCCTTATTTAAATTTCTACTATTTTTAACTCAAAGCTTATGTAAAGGTAATTATTATTTTGCTTTTTCTAATTGCTTTTTTAAAAATTCTATGTTTTCTTGAATAGTTCCGGTAATGGGCTCTTGACTCAAATTAAGGCGTTCTAAAATCTGCATTGCATCTTCAAACATTTTCAATGCTTCTGGAAACTGTGCTCGCTTATAATAGACACCTGGGATATTAAAAAATTTGAATGAAATCATTTGAATTGCTGTAATTAGGATCCACAAAATCATAAAAGTAGTTAAAATCCATTCAATCAAGCTTGTGAGTGGATGATT
>JBHLLJ010000229.1:0-3124 GCA_048885705.1 Candidatus Hermodarchaeota archaeon
GTACCAATTGTGCAGTCTAAATTTAGATAATTACAAAACATCCCCCGCATTTCTGTCATTCCATAGTGCTCATATACTTCTTTAATACCAAATCTTTCTTTAAAATCCTTCCACATCTCTGGCCTAAGTCCATTACCGGCAATTTTGTAGACCGTGTGTTTCCTGTCATTAGGATTAGGTGGCTGATTATAAAGGTATCGGAGAATTTCACCGATATAATTAAAACACGTGGCTTTAAATTTATTTATATCTTTCCAGAAATTACTCACACTAAATCTTCGAGCTAATGCAACTGCTGAACCATTAGCAATAGCTGCTGACCATCCAATATGTAAAGCATTGCTATGATATATTGGAAGAGATATATAGTATATGTCATCTGGTTGCATATTCAAAGCCATTTTTCCCCAGCCTAAAATCGAACCCACAGTGTGAATATTACGGATATGAGCTGCTTTCGGGAATCCAGTAGTGCCTGAAGTAAAAATAAATACATAAGTATCTTTTCCTAACATATCAGCCGTGGTTGGAGGATTTGAAATGGATTGATCTCTTGTTTGAGCTTTAAAATCAAGATATCCTTCTGGAAGAGCCCTCTGTCCTTTATCCTCAACATAATAAAGCTTATCTTCTGGTGATAAATCCAAATCCCCTTTAACTTCTTCAAAGGCATCAATAAGTTCCTCTCCAATGATATAAATTCTTACTTTATTTAATTTCAAGCTATGTCGAAGTGTTGCTGATCGTTGTCTTGTATTGATTAATGAACCAATAGTGCCTATTTTTGACATTGCAGCCATTAAAAACATCAATTCAGGCCTATTTTCTAAAAAGATATTAATTACTTCTCCTTTTTTTACTCCTAAAGAGAGAAAAAAGTTGGTATATCGATTGATCCATTCATTCAATTCTTTATACGTATATTCTTGATCTTCATACAGAAGAGCTTTATTATTTGGAAATTTTACGGCATTACCCTCTAAGCACTTGCCCAGAGATATTTTTTCATCAGGACCTATTTTCTCAAATTCTTCCTCCAATCGAAATGAATTTAAACGCCACACCAATGACATTAGCCCAAAAACATAGTCTTTATATGTTATTTGATAACCAGAAACAGATTTAGAAGATTTAGATGTTTCTTTTTCAATCGGACCTCTAGTTTCCTCAAACAATTTTAAAATATTTGTGGCTTCTATATACTCCAGTAATTTATCTTCACCTTTAGAGGTAATTCGATAATGTATCTCATCATCTGAAATAAACTCTTCTATCAACTGTTCCCCCTTTAATTTAGTTGCCCACTTGAAGAATAACGTTTCATCCATCCTATTTTCAATAGATTCACCGGGATCATTAATAAGTTCCTTCAATTTATGAGATCCAAAAATCCCTAGGGCAAATAAAATAATCTTGTCATAGATACCTTTATCTAAGTTTACTAAAACAACGGCAGGAATTTTATATGGCAACGTGTTTATCATAATTGATAAGAGGCATTGTAGTTATAATAGGAAAAATTTTTCATTTTAATTAAATTTAAGAAATGTAATTAAAACAAAACGTTGGTTTTAATAATTCTTACTGTACAAAAATGGTAAAAAAACAACACTTTATAAGCCCTATAGTATCAAAACTCGATCAGGACATAATTAGTGGAAATAAAGCAGCATTAAATGAATTTTGGGATAAAATTGAACAAAAAGGAACACCCTTAATTGAACCTTTTGAAGAAGATAAGAATTATAAGCTTGTCACTTTTGTTGTAAAGGGAACTAGAGAAACAAAAAATGCTGTAATAATTACAGCCTTAGCAGATCAGGATGATGTACTTACAAATAATGTTTGTGAACGCCTTGAAAACACTAGCCTTTTCTATAAGACTTTTAAAGTGTTAAATGGAACCCGAACAATATATACAATAAGTAAGAATAATAATCTTAGATATAATAGGTTCTTTGACAATATTATTCTTAATTGGCATACTTGTGTACCTGATCCTTTCAATCCCAAAAAATTTTTTCAAAGATATAGAAGGGAAGGTAAAAAGATTGAAATAGAATATTCTGTTTTAGAAATGCCAGATGCAAAACCACGAATATGGACGTTGAAAGATGATAGTACACCTTCAGGTGAAGTAGTTGAAATTGATTTTTATAGTAAAATATTAAAAATGAACCGTAAAATGTGGGTATATACCCCTCCAAATTTTACAAAAACGGGTGAAAAATATTATTTTTTCGTAATATTCGATGGAAAGGCATTTCTTGAATTTACCAATCCCCCAATAATATTTGATAACTTAATAGCTAATAAAAAAATTCCACCATTAGTTGCAATCTTTATCCATAATTACAGTGGTTTTCAAAGAGGAAAAGATTTGGATTGTTATCCTCCGTTTGCAGAGTTTATTGCTAAAGAACTAGTATCATGGGCTAGAGAAAAGTATCATATTTCCTCTGATCCTAATAAAGCAGTATTAATGGGGAGCAGTTCAGGTGCTTTAGGAGCCACATTTATTGCATATAAATATCCAGACACTTTTAGAAGGATTTTATCACAATCAGGTTTTTATGGATGGTTTCCAGGTAATTTATTTTTCCAGCGGTTAAGGTATTACTATGGAAATGATATCGTTAGATGGTGGGAAAAGGAAGATGAACAAGAACCATATTGGTTAATAAGACAGTTTTATAAAAGCAAGAAATTACCCCTGAAGTTTTATGTGAATATAGGAAATCTTGAAACTCGAACCATGCCCTCAGTTCTTAGATTTCATGAAATGCTTGAGGAAAAAGGATATGAGCATTATTATGAGGTGTATCCCGGAGGTCATGAATATGTTGCATGGCGAGAACATCTTCCCGAAGGATTAATTTATCTAATAGGCATTTAGACTTGTTTAATAAAACTAAATATCTATTTTTAAACCGTCATAAGCAAATAATAATCCGGGGTTTTGTTCTTCTAATTCTTTACGTTCATTGGGAGTTATGCCTTGTATTAATTTATTTAAGTTCCAACTATGAAATGAAGCATGAGTAATAATACATTTTGGAACATCCAGTGTTTTCCAGAAATCGACAGCGTCAAAAATAGAGAAATTTCTCCATTCTTGAAATGT
>JBHLLJ010000230.1:0-3077 GCA_048885705.1 Candidatus Hermodarchaeota archaeon
ATTACTTCAATACCATACTCATTAAAGAAAGCTTCAGCTCTGCGACCCATACCTCCAGCTATCATATAATTAGCGCCTTGTTGATGTACAAAGTTAGGTATGCTCCCAACTGAATGTCCTGGATTTGGAAGTACTTTTTTTTCAATAATTTTATTATTTTCAATAGTAACAAAAGTAAATTCTGGAGCTCGACCAAAATGTCCACTTACTCTTCCAGAATCAGTACTAATTGCAATTTTCATTCTTTTCATCTATTTATTTCTTTTTCTTTATATTAAAATAGTTTAATTTAAAATATAAATTTAATGAATCATTATTCATAATATGTACATATTTTATTATTAAAAATCTATCCTTATTTCCTTAATAATTGAGATTAGAGAAAATCTAAAATATTTCTAAATAAATGTTTTTTAATGATTTTGAATAATTAATAATAAAAATCTGGACTAATAATTTTAATTTGAGAATTAATAAATAAATAAAACATAACCATTTTTATGGTGATATGCTATAGGAAGAAGAAGACATCGTCGATGGGTTAATCAACCACCAAACAATTTCTATTTCACTGATGAAAGACCAAAACCAGATGAATCGATAATACTAACTATAGCAGAATTTGAAGCAATGAGATTGAAACATTACTTGGATCTGAACCAGAGAGAAGCTGCTGAAAGGATGGGAATTAGTCAACCTACATTTTCAAGAATTCTCGAAAATGCTCACAAAAAAAATACTCGAGCATTACTGGAGGGAAAAGAAATTAAAGTATATGGCGGTATTTTTGATTACAAATTAAGTTTTAAGGGTTATGGGTGTTTAACATGTAATCATGAATGGGAAGACCCTGATGCTTCCAGAGAACGAAAAGTAAATTGTGTTAAATGTGATTCTAAAAATGTATATTATATTATAAGAGAATTCATTTAAATTCTCAAACTCCTTGAAAAAGATTAAAATTAGTCAATTAAATTTAATTAGTATTATTCCATAATATTGGTTTTAAATTGCTATAAATCTTTTTTATACTTAAACTTGCTTTAGAATTTGGAGCAAAATCTACAACTGGTTCCGCAAAAGACATTGCTTTTGGAATCGATAAATCAAATGGTATGTCTCCTAGTTTTCTATATCCTGTATTGAAAATATAATTTTTAAATTCTTCTTGAAAGTGGCTCTTTAAATCAGATTTATTTATAATTAATCCAAAAGGAATTCCAAAATGCTGAATAACTTCTATCACTCTTATTAAATCATGTAATCCTGAGGGAGTAGGTTCAGAAATAGCGATAACATAATCCAAATTTGAGATTGTAGCAATAACAGGGCAACCAATTCCTGGAGGGCCATCAATTAAAATTAAATTACTTTCATTAAGATTTTCTAAATTATTCAAATAATCCTTAACATCTGAAACTAATTTTCCAGAAGTAGTACTACCTAATTGAGTTTTTCCGTAAATTAAAGGGAATCCCATTTTACAGGTATATGAAACAATTTCTCCACTCTTTACAGGATTTATTTCAAAAGCATGTTCTGAACATAAAACTTTACAAGCCCCACATCCTTCACATTTTAGAAAATCAATTATTGGGATTGAATTTTGGTCATCCCATTTTAAAGCATTAAATTCGCAAAAGCGATCATTAACACATTTTTTGCAATTAATGCAATTACTTTCTAGAAATTCTGCCTTTCGTGTAGTGTATGTATCCACATGTTTTATTTTGGATTCATCATTTGGAGGAAGAATAATTGCTAAATTTGGAGCGTCAACATCGCAATCCATTACTGTAACTTCTATTTTTAAATCCTTTTTTCCAAGACTAGCTAATGAAGCAGTAATTGAGGTTTTTCCTACCCCTCCTTTCCCTGAAACAATCCCTACTATTCTCCTTTCCATATATCTTAACCTCTTTTAAATATCATTATTGATTTCTAACCATTCTTTTAAACTTTTATAAATCTTGGTAAACGCAATATAACCAGCACCCTGTTTGTCATATTTACTATTTTCTTCCATAAGTGGTGTCCCATGGCAATAAGATTCTACAATATCAGAATCCAAGGGAATATCACCCAATATAGTTATATTTTCTTTCTCTAATTCATTTAAAAATTGTTCTCTAAATCCCAATAATGATGATCTATTGACAATCACTCGAGCCTTTTTGTCTAATAGTTTAATTAATTCCATTATCCTAATTAAATCTAGTTTGCCAAACTTAGTTGGTTCAGTTATAGGAATTACTTTATCTGCATAAGCAATTAACAGCTCAACATCACAATGAGCACCAGGAGCGGTATCCAAAATGATGATATCAAAATTATCAGATTTATTTTCAAGAATTCTATCAAGTTTTTCAAGAAGTGCTTCCACAATAGCAGCTGAACGAGCTTCTGAAGGTTTTAATTCACCAAGAAACAGAGACAGATTATTCACTTTAGTTGAATAAATCCATCCTATCGTTTTTGAATCCTCTTCTATTGCATTTTCTGGACAAATTTTATAACACAACTTACATCCAGAACAAACAGTTAAGATTGGAATTGGAAATGCATCCTTAATATGTAAAAGAGCATTTGCTAAACAATTTTGAGCACATAATCCGCATTTCGAGCATTTATCTTCTACAATTTTAGGTTTAAAAAATGTAACATCTTGCTTATTTTTGAGTATTCCATTTAACAACAAATATGTATTCGGATTTTCAACATCACCATCTATAAGAAGAACTTTCTTTCCTTCATTTTTGAACATAACAGCAAGGTTTACAGCACATAATGTTTTGCCAGTTCCTCCTTTTCCTCCTGTAATACAAATTATTTTGCATTTATTTTTACTCATAAGAGATTTTATTGTTATAAATTGACTCTTAATTTATCTAAGATTGATTACCCCTACCCATCCCTCGACCACCACCCATTCCTCGTCTACCTCCACCCATCCCATAGTGCGATGCTACATTTGACGTAGTAATAGTCTGTAATTTTCCATCTATATAAAGATTCATAACTTCTTTTATTGTAATTGCTTGATTCGGCGCTTGAAAAATTTTTATGTTTAAAGCATT
>JBHLLJ010000231.1:0-2995 GCA_048885705.1 Candidatus Hermodarchaeota archaeon
ATTAGAGAAGAAAGGTTATCCTTATTGTAATTCCACGAGAATTAAATAAGAATATAAAAAGAAATGAAAAAACTAGATACGCTTGAAAAGAGATTTAAAACTCTTGGTTTAATCTTAATAATATTAGCAATTTTACTTCTAGTAATTTGGATGATATTATTTTTAGATTCACCTGAAAAAGCACACCCTTTACTAATTTCTATTAGTATAGCTTTATTGATGTCAGGTATCTTATTATTCACAAGAATTCAATACGTAAGCTGGATGAAAAAAAAATATTAATTAGATGTTTACTGCTTTTTTTTTTAAATGTATATTGAGATATAAATTTATTAAATTGAACTCGCATTAATAATTAGATAAGAATATTCAAAGATAAAAAAATGGGTTTAAAAAATTCTTTCTTTAAAATTTGTATTGTAGGAGACTACGCAATTGGAAAAACAACACTACTTCACCAATACTTAGAAAGAAGATTTACCCCCAATGTTGCATCCACTATTGGTTCTAATTTTTTTGTAAAACGTATAAAAATCCCCGATGTAGAAAATCTAATTACATTGCAAATATGGGATTTAGCTGGTCAACAACATTTTAAATGGGTTAGACAGGAATTTTATAAAGGAGCAAAAGGAATTGTCTACGTATTTGATTTAACGAACAAGAATACATTAATTAATCTCAAAAACTGGAAGGAAGAGGTAGAAAATGTAATTAACAATTATTCTAGTGTTCTTGTGGGAAATAAGGTCGATTTGGTTAATTCTGGAAATTTAAATATTCAAAAAGAAGATTGTGAAGAAATCGTACAATTTCTTGGTGCTATTGCGTATTTTGAAACAAGCGCAAAATTAGGAATAGGTGTAGAAGATTTTTTTTTAAACTTAATATCAAATATGTACAAAATATATAATAAATAGCAATTAATTGATAGTAAACTTAAATCATTTTAATAGAGTAACTAATTTAAAATCTATATTTATAATAAACCCATAAACCAATCAAAAACAGGAGGAATATTCTCAATTATTCTATATTTAATATCCTTATGCAGCACTACAATGAAAATCTCCTCATGTCCTTTTACCCATTGATAATACTCATTATCTTTAATTTCTTTTAAATTGTTTTTATCTTCAAGATCAATATGAAAAATAATATATTCAGACATTTTAGCATTTTCTAACCCCCAAAAGTCTTCAATTTCCTCTTTAATAAGTGAGATAAATTCCTCTAAAGATGGTTCCATCTGAATCCAACCTTCAAGCCAAGTCTCTTCATCTTTAAACAGAACAAAGAAGTTACCAGTTATTTCAGGCGGGTCATAATTTTTCATTATTTTATCAAATTCAGGCATTATAATATAAAATTTTCTCTTTTTTTCGAAACTACGATATAATTATATTTTAATTCATTTGAATTTTATAGTTTTATATGTAATATCTTATCCCTTAATAAATTGGAGATGAGAAAATAGAAATGGTCAGATTCTTAACCAAAGAAAACGTTGCTAAACTATTGACGCTGCGTGATGCTTTAAATTATGTAGAAGAAGCTTACAAACAATTAATCCTTGGAAATGCGATTGTACCTATAATTAGAAAAAGATAAAAGATTCTAAATTAAGTAGTCCAAATTCACTTTCTATTAATTCACTCAATCTAGATATAAATCGGGTTGCGGGAGCTCCATCAACCACATCATGATTTAATAAAACAGTTATAGGCAAATATTCCCGAATTACAATTTTATCTCCAAAAATTCCCGGTTTTTTTGTGATACTTCCAACTCCAAAAGCTAATGGATGATTAGTAGTAGGAATAGGCCATCCATAGAGATTACCGAACATCCCTACAGAAGTAAGAATAATTGTTCCCATAAGTTGTTTAACTTTAATAGGATCTTTAAGTTTTCTCTTTATTAAATACCTCCTGATAAACTTGGGAAGAGAAACATAATATTTCACCTTGCTTTTCATATCATGCCCACCTAAAACTGTTGCTTCATTTATTTTTTCCGATTGAGCGTTTCTTATTTCATCACTGATCTGTTTAACGGTTTTTTTATTTGTTTTTCTTATTACAAGGGGTATTGGGATTTTTTCACCGTTAACATCTTTCTCAACGGTTATTGAAATATCAACATCATCAAATGTGATGATTTTGTTTTTACCTTTCATCATAGAATGAACTTCCTTAAATTCACTAGCTGCTTGACTAATGCATTTGAGAAGCCATGCTGTGAAAGATATTTTGTCACCAGAATTCTTCTCGTGTTCTCGAATTTTGCGTCTACCAGCTGTTACATCAAATTCGATCAATCCTTTCACATAATGACTTTTATCTCCTAATGAAAGGAAATCTAAAGTAGGTATCCTTGCTTTTGGAAAATCGGATATATGATAATATCCAATACTTTCTGATTTTTTCATTTTAAATGATTCCTTTATATATTTAAATCTATGATAATCTAGATCTTACACTTTATAAACTTGATTTAAATAAAATTAACCTTAAAAAACAAACATTTATATATCGTATTTACTATTTAATTTTACAGTAAAAAAAAGTCTTTACTATAAAAATATTTAATAATATTTTTTGGTAAGTGTTATAATGAAAGAAAATAAAAAAAAAGATTTTATTAAGCGATTTAGTGTACTTTTAATAATTACTTGCCCAGTTTGTGGTTTTACGTTTAAGGCTTTTGAACCAAGAACAAGAAAAGAGAATCATTTATGTCCTATGTGCAACCAAGATTTATTAGATCGCTCTAATTCGAAGTTAGAAATATTACAAATAACTAGAATATAAATAGATAATTGGGTGGAGAATATGGCAAAGAAAGAAGAAAAGAAGGAAAAGAAGAAACCTATTTTTGAGAAAGTCGGACTTGTATTTAGAAGCCCTATTAGAGCAGATATCATGAGAGAACTCTCTCAGAATGTTCAAAGACCACAAGAGATATCGAATAAGTTTGATATACCTAAACAAAA
>JBHLLJ010000232.1:0-2951 GCA_048885705.1 Candidatus Hermodarchaeota archaeon
ATTATAATATGGTAGTTTTAGGTGTTGGATTAAATCCTCCAAATGATGCGAAATATCTAGCCGAAAAATTTGGAATAGAATTAAATGAATTTGGTTTTGCAAAAACAGATAAATTCAATCCAGTTCAAACATCTAAACTAGGTGTTTACGCATGTGGTGCTTTTTCTCAACCGAAGGATATTCCTGAAACTGTTACTCAAGCAAGTGCAGCAGCTGGATGTGTTAACCAACTTCTATATCAAAAGAGAGGAACTTTAATTACAGAAAAGACATTACCTCCTGAAATTTTTGTTGCTGGACAACCCCCACGTATTGGAGTATTTATTTGTCACTGTGGTATTAATATTGGTGGATATGTAGATGTTCCAGAAGTGACTAAATATGCGACTACACTTCCAAACGTAGTTATGGCAGATCGTAATTTATATACTTGCTCTGCTGATACCCAAGGGATAATAAAAGAAAAAATTGAAGAGTATCACCTTAATCGAGTTATAGTGGCATCATGTACACCAAGAACGCATGAACCATTATTCCAAGAAACAATTAGAGAAGCAGGATTGAATAGATACTTATTTCAAATGGCTAATATCAGGGATCAATGTTCTTGGGTTCATATGAACCAACCAGTAGAGGCTACTCAAAAAGCAAAAGATCTTGTAAGAATGGCTGTTAATAAAGCGAGGCGAATAGCACCAATAGATAGAATTAAGTTAGGAGTAACAAAGAAGGCAATGGTGATTGGTGGTGGAATAAGTGGTATGACTGCTGCTCTGAATTTGGCAAGTCAAGAAATTGATACTCATTTAGTTGAAAAAGAAACAGAGTTAGGAGGTTTTGCCAGACATATTTATCATACTCTTGAAGGAGGAGATGTTCAAGCTTATTTAAAAGATATGATTGAGAAGGTTAAATCTAATAAATTTATTCATGTTTATACTAATGCTGAAATAGAAAGATTAGATGGATATATAGGGAATTTTAAAACTTCGGTAATATATGGTCCTAAAAAAGAAAGAGCTGAATTTGATCATGGAGTAGTTATTTTGGCTACAGGAGCTAAAGAATATGAACCAAAAGAGTTTCTTTTTGGACAAAATAAAAATGTAGTTCTTCAATCAAAGTTTGAAGAAATGTTAAACACTGATAGTGTTCTTAAGAATAAAAAGTCAATAGTGATGATACAATGTGTTGGTTCAAGAAACGACGAACATCCTTATTGTAGTAAAATGTGTTGTGCAGAAGCTATCAAAAATGCTTTATTAGTAAAAAAGTTAAATCCATCTACAGAAGTTACTATTCTATTTCGAGATATTAGAACTTATGGATTTAAAGAAAAATATTATCGAAAAGCAAGGGAAGAGGGAGTCATTTTCCTTCGATATGATGAAAATTTTCCTCCAGAAATTATTGGTAAAAATTCTTCTTTAATTGTAAAAGTCAAAAACCCAAAAGAAGGAGATTTATCAATCCCCGCAGATTTATTAGTATTAAGTGCTGGAATTATAGCATCTCATGAGGAAAATGAAGAACTTGCTAAGATGTTAAAAGTACCTTTAAATGATGATAATTTTTATTTAGAAGCCCATGTCAAGCTTCGTCCAGTAGATTTCGCTACGGAAGGAGTATTTGTAGCAGGATTAGCTCACTGTCCAAAAACAATCGAGGATTCAATTTCACAAGCTAATGCTGCTGTCTCAAGAGCATGTACAATTCTTTCTAAGGATGAAATTGAGGCAGAAGGAAAAACAGCTGTTATTGATATGTCTCGTTGTATAGGTTGTGGTATGTGTGTAGAGAATTGTGCATATAATGCGATAGAGCTAATTGAAGATAGGCGTTTTGGATTAGTTGCATCAATTAATCAAGCATTATGTAAAGGATGTGGAGCTTGTAGTGGGAATTGTCGATGTAGTGCCATCGATATTTTAGGTTTTACAAGTGAGCAAATATATGAAATGATAACAGGCCGTATAGGCTAGAAGAGGTTTTAAAGAAAATGACTGAAACAGTTTTAGAAAAGAAAGTTGATGAAAAATGGGAACCAAAGATCATTGCATTTTTATGTAATTGGTGTTCCTACGCGGGCGCAGATCTAGCAGGCGTTAGTAGGATTCAATATCCTCCTAATATAAGAATAGTGCGGGTTCCATGTAGTGGTCGGGTCAATCCTTACTTCATAATAAAGAGTCTTCTTGATGGTTGGGACGGAATTTTAATATCGGGTTGTCATCCCGGCGATTGTCATTATATTAGCGGAAATTTAGTTGCTCGAAGACGTTTTGCGATACTAAAAGAACTTTTAGAATTTTTTGGGATTGAACCTGGTAGAGTTAACTTTATGTGGGCTTCTGCCGCTGAAGGTGAACGATTTGCTACTTTAGTCAAGAAGGCTACAAAAATAGTTAAGCAATTAGGACCTAATACTAAATTTCAAAAGGAGTGGTGTTAAATATGGGAATTGAAACAGATAATAAAGAGATTTCAAACTCAATTAGAGAAAATGCTAAGAAATTGCTTAGCGAAAATCAAGTTGATGTAATAATTGGTTATTCTCAAGGTACAGTACCATTAAGTACTACCCCAATTATAATTAGAAAAGAAGAAGATGTCGATAAATTAGTTTGGAATAATTTATGCTATATTAATTTGGCTAGATATTTGGCTCCATTAATGCCCCAACTTTGCGATTCAGAAAGAAAATCTTTGAGAATTGGAATTGTCGCGAAAGGTTGCGTTGGGAGAGCAATAAATCTTTTAGCTGCTGAGAAGCAAGTTAATTTAGATAAAATAAAGATGATTGGTTTTAAGTGCAATGGAATTATTAACAGGAGTAAAATCGATCTGGAAATTGGTGAAAAGGAAATTCTTGATGTCTCTATATCTGAAGATGATATTATTGTAAAAGGGAGAGACTGGGAGAAAAAATTTCCATATAATCAATATATGAA
>JBHLLJ010000233.1:0-2838 GCA_048885705.1 Candidatus Hermodarchaeota archaeon
TTATTGATTTTTTGTAATAAACTCATAACCTGTTTTTCTGAATCTGGATCTAAGTTTCCAGTAGCCTCATCTGCTAGAATAACTCTTGGTCTGTGAACAATTGCACGAGCAATGCCACATCTCTGTTTCTCACCACCAGACATCTGGACGGGAAAATGATCCTTACGATCAAGTAAATCAACATCCCTTAATGCCGCTATTGCTCTATTTTCTATTTCTTTTTGACGAAGTACTGTTGGCCATAAAACAGATTCAACATTTTCTATTGCTGTTAATGTATTTACAAGATTGAAATCTTGAAATACAAAACCAATTTTTTGTCTTCTAAGCCTACTTAATCTATCCTCGGTTGCTCTAGCGATATTTTCTCCATCAAATATGATTCTACCCGAATCTGGGAGATCCAATCCTGAGAGAACATTAAGCAGTGTAGATTTACCACAACCGGTTGGACCTTGGATAACAGCAAATTCTCCAGATCGAATTTTCAAATTCACATCTGCTAATGCTCTAATAATAGCACCTGCTCTTCTATATTCTTTATTCACGTCTACAGCTTCAATCATAATATCTTTATCAGATGACATTTTTCTCTCACCTCTTTATTCTGCTACTTTTTTTAGTGCTATTATTGGCCGTACTTTAAGTACCTTTCTGTATGCTAATATAAAAGCTAATATTTGGACAAAAATAAAAATTGCACTTGTAACCACAACAGGAAGTAAATCAACTAAAATTTCTAGTGTAAAATCTACATCTGGCAACTGGTTTAGATAAGCAACAATAGCCGCATAATGAAACAATACTTCAATTACTACAAAAAAACCAACCAAAGTTGTAAAGAAGATTATTCCAGAAACTAAAACTAATATATTCCTATTTGTATACCCTATACATTTAAACGTCGCCCAAACAAGTCTTTTTCTTGAAACTAAAATCCAAGCATAAAGTAATGAAAGGAATAGAGACGTAAAGAAGAAGATAAGCACAAAATACCACGCTAATTCCCCAAGTTCACCTCTAAATCCTAATCCTATAAAAAAGGATGTCAAAAAGATTAATGTTGTGTAAATAAGAGTAAAAACTGTAAATACTTTTTTTTCACGTAAAGATAGAAGTATAGCTTTTCTCCACATTCTAAAAGCCAATTAATTCACCGGAATTTTTTCAATATTTTTTTAAATTATATTTAAATTTATAATTGATTTTATTTATTTTATTATAACAATCTAATAATAAATATTTGGTGGAAATGTCTGAAATTGAAGCTATAATTGATGATTTATTAAATGAAGAACAAAACATCTATGGAGTCGCAATCATAGGCAATGATGGCAGTTTAATAACACAAACTCAAAATTGGGATTTAACAAATGACCTTGAACTCATCAATGAATTACTTAATCAAAAATTAGAATTAGGAGAAAAGGGAATTAGTAGTATTGTTATTCAAGGGATCAAGTATATGGTTGTAGAAAATACAGAAGAAAGAAAAATTGGAACAAATATAACTGGTAAAGGTCATATTATTATTTGTCCTGTTCCAATTGGGGGCACAGGAGCATTAGTTTGCTATATTAATCCTCAAGTTGGTCCTCGTGATTGTCTTTTTACAACTCAAGAATATGCCAAAAAATTAATCGATTTTGTTTAATTTTTTCTATTTTTTATTTTATTGAATTCCAAAAGTTAGCCAAAAGGTTTTTTAAACTGGATTTAATTTTAACAATGTCATTCTTTTTTGAATTATGTGAGAAATCTAGATATTCAAAAGGAGGACGTTCATATTTATCTTTTAGTAGAGATTGAATAACTGAATAAATACAAACAGGTAACCCTAATAAGCTATATCCCCCTTCCAATATAAAAGTTATTCGTCCTTCACATATCTCCTCAGCAATTTTTAATATTTCTTCAGTGAATTTAAAATATGATATAGTTGTTAACATGCAATTTCCTATGGGATCAGAAAAATACATATCAAAACCAGCAGCTATGATAATAAGATCTGGCATAAATTCTTTCAGAATAGGTTCAAGTATCTCAAAAAATTCTAAGAAATCATCATCAGTTGAATTAAATGGAATTGGGAAGTTTATACTTGTTCCTAAACCATCTCCAGCACCTAATTCATCAATAAATCCAATTTCTCCTTCAACAAAATCAAATTCATGAATAGAGAAATATAATACAGTTGGATCATCATAAAAATATTGGACAAGACCATCACCAAAATGAGCATCGATATCAATTATCGCAATTTTTTTTTTATAGTTTAATTTTTCACGCAAAAATAAAATTGAATTTGCAATATTATTAAAAATACAAAGCCCTGAAGCTTTTTCTCGTAAAGCATGATGACCTGGAGGTCTTATTAGAGCTATAGATTGATTTACTTCTCGGTTAATCACGCTTTTAACTGCACTTACAGCACCACCTATTGCTTTTTTAGCCAATGCATAAGTATCTTCAGTAACATAAACCTCTTCACCTAATAATCCATTTCCTCTACTTGAGAGTGCTTTAATTGAATCAACATGATATTTGGTATGCGCTAAGTAAATAATTTCTTCTTCTACTTGTAATGGCTTTACTTTAATAACATTCTCATTTCTAAAAATTCCACACGTCTCTAGATACGTTATAACAGCTTTAATTCTTAATGGTGTTTCATATGCCAAAAATGTCGGATATGGATAAGGCGGGATGTTTTTTGATGAGAAATCATCATCCAAAATAATTCCAATTTTATTATTAGAAGTCATAGTAAAATTAAAAATAATCAAAAATACCTAAATTATTATAATAACAATTACATACATTTATTTTAAATAAATT
>JBHLLJ010000234.1:0-2774 GCA_048885705.1 Candidatus Hermodarchaeota archaeon
TTATTTATTATGGATACAAGACTCCCAGAATTTCCAAAATTAGAAATCAGTCGAAATATTCCTGAATTGGATTTATTAAATAACCCAATACTCAATGTAAAAGAAAAAGAATTCTTAGTTGAGTTTTTTGAATATATGGAAGAAAACCTTGAAAAAGATTTGAATGCCTTAGAAGAGTTAAATTATTCAGCCGAGGAGCCAATTCAAGAAAAAAAGCGTGAAATTGTAATTAACTTTATGAAAAAATTAGCAGAAAAGGGCTATTATAGTACTGTAATAGATTTCGAACAACACGAAGTAGGAAATGTAACTAGGAACGCACTTATAGCATTAGCTTTATGCGGAGGTTTTTGGTCTCAAAATAGTGATAGATACATAAATGGGAATTGGAGTATTGAAATGGGTAGATTAGCAGGGGGAACTCTTTACTGCAATCCTGTGAATTATAAAGCTAATGAATATCAAAGAGAGAAATATCTTATTCCTGTAGTAAAATATGGTCTTATGGCTGCTTCTGCTATGACTGAGTTTAATGCGGGAAGTGACATTGTCAGGATTGAATTAAAACTTAATGATAAGGGAAATAAAGTAGTCGCAAATGGAAAAAAACTCTTTATTACTAATGGTATGGTAGCAGAAAATATAATTCTTTATGGTAGATTAAATAGTGGAAGATTAGGAGGAATTATAGTAGATACTAATCATCAGAATTTAAAAAATTTTGAGTCTTCAAGAGTCAGAACATATGGAATGAATGATGCTTTTGTTAGTCGTTTGGTATTTAATGATGTTGAACTTCCTAAAGAAAATCTTCTTGAAGGCGATGGGTTAGATATTATGTTTCATCAACTAACTGAGGAGAGGTTAGTTATCAGTGCTGAAGCTATAGGTGATTGCATAAAAAAGCTATTCTATTCCCATAGTTTCGCCCTTCAGCGTGAACAATTTAAACACAAATTATATCAATATCAAATTATTAGATTTCCAATTACAGAAAATATGCGCCAAACAAATTTATTTCTTTCTGCATTAATCAATTATGCTCGAGAGATTGATACACATCCACAATCAACAAGTTCTAAATTGATGGCAAATCAAGCTATGGGATTAAAAATACAAACATGTGAATTAGCTTTTCAGAGTTCAATAGATTTATATAGAACTATGGGTGGTCGTGCTTTCACAGAACAATATTGCAATCAATTTGGATTACTAGATGCCTTTTGTATGATACATGGTGGTGGAAGTCATTTCGTTCTAGGTGATGCTGAATCTAGAAGATTCTTTAAGACCAAAGATTAATGAAGTAACTAATCTTCCATTTATTAAGTAAAGACTTAATGGGTTCATGTTGGAATTTTAAAATAAAATTCTCTTACTACTTTCAATTTTACTATAAATCTTAAGAGAATACATTATTAAATAAAATATTTTAATTAGTTATAGATAATGGACTACTACAAACTCGAAAGTTTCGACATTACACCAATAGTGGAAGAATATCAAGGAAAAAGTCTAGAAGATTTGTTTCAAAATCATCGTATTGTTAAAAATGAATTGGGAGAATTTATGGAATTTTATTGGGAACAAGATGATATTCCAAATGATCTAAATCTATTTACTACTCAAAAAAAAATATTATACAACCTTAAGACGGTAAATTTTATCGGAGAATTCATTGAGAAAAAATTACGGAAAAGGGGAATTAAAACTTTAAATGATTTAAAATTCAATTTAAGTTTCAGTAGTTCAGCTAATCAAATTTTAACATTAATAAAAAATAGAGATTATAAATCTCTTACAAGGAATAGATACGTTAATGATTTGGATGTTATTTTTTGCTTTAATCTTGAAGATTTCTTATTCTTAGATATCGAAACTTTGGGAATAATTGATAGTCCTGTAATAATGGTTGGAATTGGTTTTTTTAAAAACGAAAAATTTAAAATTCACATATTTTTCACAAGAAAACTTGAAGAAGAGATAGCAATTTATGAGCATCTAAGAACTGAAATATTACCGAATTTTAAATGCTTTATTACCTATAATGGGAAAACTTTTGACATCCCGTATTTAGCAAATCGATTCTTATACTTTTTTGATGAAAATCCCATGATTTCTGAGGATGATTTACCCTATGAAAAAATAAATACAGTTTTTCATCATATAGATTTATATCATCATTGTCGTCGCTTATTTAGAGGAAAATTCAATACATATTCTTTAACGAATATAGAAGAAAAATTATTAAACTGGACAAGAGAAAATAAATTACCCAGTAATCTCGTGGGCCATTGTTATCGAAAATATAGTGAAAATACTAAAAGATATATTGGATTAATAAAAGAAATTATAGAACATAATTATTATGACATCTATTCAATGCCTTTAATTCTGAAAACGCTTTTAACTTGTGGTTAAAAGGAAAAAGGTAATTTTTATTCAAATTAAGCTTTTAAAAACCGTTCGACCGTTCTATAGATATCTTCTTCTTTGAAAGGCTTTTTTATATATTCTTTTGCCCCTTTACCTAAAGCATCAGTTATGGTGAGTTCTTGCCCCATAGCACTTATTACCACAATCTTAGCTTTTTTATCAAATTTCATGATTTCTTCAATAGCTCTTACACCATCAGATCGGGGCATAATAAGATCCATAGTGACTAAATCTGGTTTTAATTCTTTGTATAATGTAATGGCATCATCTCCATTTGAAGCTTCACCTACTACATCAGCATATTCAATCTTTTCAATTACTTTTCTAATCCTATTTCT
>JBHLLJ010000235.1:0-2646 GCA_048885705.1 Candidatus Hermodarchaeota archaeon
TCATAACTGTTTAAATAAATTGCTAATAAACATGGAATAAGCACAGAAAAAATATATTCTAATCGAAGTAGCTTAAAACCTTTACTCATTAAAATGGGACACTTTTTAATTGTTCATTCAAGGATAATTTTTTATTATTATTGAAATGATTTAAAACTTTAGAGATAATTTTAACTATCTTGTACTTTGAATAAATTGTACGTCTTTCATTTGTTTTTTCTCCCATTTTTTACGCTCTGAACGTAATTTGAAAAGATCAATATCTTTGTATATCAACCCTTCTTCTTTTGGAGGAATTTTTCTTTCAGTACGATCTTTCTCCGGTGTATAGATAAGAGAATCTCCAAATTCAGCGACATTGGCAAAGAAACAGTAAGCATAAATAGATCTGCGTGCGTCAAAATGAGCTGCTTTAAAATCAGCTGTTACGGGAGTAAAGGCAGGATTAAGAATTATATCTATAGGGGGTTCGAAATTTTTTAATTCAACTCTTAAGTCCATATCAAGGAAATCTCGGCAAATTATAATAGCTATTCTTCCATATTCTGTATTACATATAATTGTTTTTCGAGGAAAACTACTCACATCAATCATTTCTTTCACTTGTTTCCTCCCTAATCTAATTGAAGCTGGAATATGTTTTTCTTGTTCCCATAAAATTCCATCAGGGCTAAATACAATAGAAATATTTCTTTTTGTTTCATGATCATGAAAGGATCCGGGGATAATATACATATTATATAATTTTGCATATTTAGAAATTAACTCTAACATTTCAGGATAATTCAAATCGATTGCCATTTCTGGAAATAATAAAAGATTAACCTTATTTTCATTGGCAAATTCGACCAAGTTTTTGACTTTTAGAACAATTTCTTCAATTTTTTCTTCCTGAAGGCTTATTAAACCTGTAGGTCTCATTTCAAAGAATTCGGAAACAAAATTCCCAGATTCACTCAAACCGATTTGAGCAATAGCAGCTCTACATATGTTCTTTTGAATTTTAGCATACTCTTTGAATAAATCTCTATAGATTAATTCATATTTTTTCTTCCCACCATTTTTATTAGTAAATCTAGTTTCTCCTTCTGTAAATTGACGGATTTCACTTAATTTTGAAGATGAACTAGTTTCTAATGAACATGCTGGTGCAATGATACCTAATGTACTGCTAGATATAGATGGTTTTTTAATTGTATTTAAAGCAGAAACTATAATTCTATCTTCTGTTTTTAAAGTTTTAAGTCGCTCTAACACTTCCTTCTGCTTATGTTCATAACCTGCCTTTTCAAAAAGTTCTGATACCGATTTCAAAAGCTCTGATGCGATTTCTAATAGATTTTTCTTTTCTTCAAGACTCATTACCATATCAGATTTGATTATATGCCAAGTTGCATCAAAATAAGTTGAAGTTGCTAAGGCCCAATCTGCTCCACTTACAAAACCTCCTTTCCTATAAGAAGATGCAGCGTCTCTTAGGAGCATCTTAACTTTTGGGTATAATTCTTCTTTGAATTCCATTTCAAGAGATTTGTCAAATTTGCATCCTAATTCTAAAGCCTTACAAAAAGAAGAATTACCTGATGCGAGTAGTTTTAATTTACTATCAATAAAAATTCCACTAGCATCTTTGAATAGGTCTGAGGCTTGTGAAAATCTTAATTTATCTTCATATTTTTCTGCTAGTGCCATAGTTTCCCATGCTTGACAAAGGAAATAAATTGCTTTAAGTTCAATCCTCTCACTTTCTATTTTAAATACCTTACATAGATTTTTAAATATAGAAGCAGCAGTCGCAAAATTTTCAGCGGCTGCTAGGTTATCTCCTTGTTTTTCTAATACTCTTGCTTTTTCAAGATTAATTTTTGCGGAACAATATTCCATTCTTACTCTTGCTACTTTAGTAAGCTTTTTAATCCTTTTAGTTTCTAATTTCTCTTTAGTTTTTTTAAGTGCTGATTCTAATATTGTAATTGCTTCATAAAAATTCATTTTGGTTTGTTTATATTGATCAATTGCTTTACTATGGTTCTCTTGTTTGCTTAGTAACTCAGCTTCTTCCAATAACATCCAAGCAAAATAATAATGTGCTTCATAGTTATATTTTGATAAGCCACTTAATATTTTATTTGCCTCTTCATAATATTTCTTTGCTTTTAAGTGATCTTCCTTCTTATGATATGCTTTAGCATTCTCAATTAATTTCCAAGCTAATGAATAATCTTTTTTCTCATAAATTCTATCTTTCAATGGTTTATATTCTACAAAACTTAAGGATTTTTGATATCCCTTTTGTGCTTTATCATAATGCTCTGCTGAAGCTTTATGATTGCCTAATCGGTCTTCAATACGAGCAATGTATTCGTGACTTGCTGCTGCATAGGAGATGTATCCTTTATTTAAACTTTCCTCTATTACTTTCAGAAATACTCCTTCTGCTCTTGTTAAATCAGAATTTTCCATAGAAATAATTCCCAATTCTTCATAAAGTAGTCCCAAACGTATCTTTGCAGCAATAAATCCTGTACGAGATTCCACAGGGTGATCTAAATAATTATCAGCAGCATCAACAGCAGATCTTAACATTTCAATTCTATTTTCTTTATTTTGAGCAATGTCAGCTAGAGTCTTAAACGATCTATACAT
>JBHLLJ010000236.1:0-2583 GCA_048885705.1 Candidatus Hermodarchaeota archaeon
CATAAATTTACACTTTTGTTTTTGATTTTAATTTTAATTTTAATATTAACTAGATTAACACAAATATATAATATTATTCTAATTTTAGCTAGAATGTATTACATAAATAGATTAGGATTCAATGCTAATTATTAATTAAAACAATATGTAAGTAATACTGTTTATTTGATCTATGGTTCTTTTCAATTAGGGTTTTATGTATATATAATATTCCAACCAAATTTCGCTAAAAAATAGATTAGTGTTCAATAATTAAATTTTTTGCTATTTGTTGAATTATCATTAATAATTGTTGAATTTTGAACGGCTTATCAAGAAAAGCGCATGCACCAATTGACTTAGCTTTTTCCTTTACACTAATATCAGCACTGGCAAAAATTATTTTTTCATTTTTGTTCATTTTTAATATTTCTGTCATAGTATCGAGCCCATTTTTTATCGGCATCCGATGATCCATAAGAATTATATCCGGTTTTTCTTCTAATTTATTATATTTTTCAATAGCATCTTTACCATTTATAGCTGTACCAAGAATCTCAAAACCAGCTCCCTTTAATATTAAACTATAAAGTCGTTGAAGAGATTGATCATCATCGACGACAAAAATCTTTATCATAAATTAATACCTAAGTGCTTTAGTAAATAGCTAATTACTTTATTATAGTTAATAATAACAACCCTAATATCATATTTTTAAACAAACTAAAAGAAGAAAAACTTTTATTTAAGTTTAAACATAAGTTAAAAAATTACTTATATTATCCAAAAATACTCTAAAATGTATTTGAGCATTTAGTTTAAAATTTATAATAAATCTTTATAAAAATAATAGATTCTTTAAAATATTGGATTTATACCAAATGATATTTCTTACAAAATAGTATTAATTGTATAAAAACAACTGAGGAACTTTACAATGAAAGATTTGATAATTAAGAACGGCTTAGTGTATGACCCATTAAACAATCTAGATGGAGAAAAAAAAGAGATTCATATTAAGGACGGAATTATAGTAGAAAGTGTTAATGGCGATGCGAAAGTAATTGATGCTTCTGGAATGATTGTTATGCCAGGAGGTGTGGATATTCACTCTCATATTGCCGGAACAAAAGTAAATGCCGGACGCTCATTTCGCCCTGATGATAAACCTGAAGAATGCAATGAAAAACGTACTAAATTAACTCGAAGTGGAACTGGTTGGGCAGTACCATCAACATGGGTAACAGGATATAGGTATGCTAGGCTTGGTTATACAACAGTTGTCGAACCCGCAATGCCATTGCTTAAAGCAAGACACACACATGAAGAATTTTTAGATACCCCTATCATTGATAAAGCTGCTTTTCCTCTATTCGGAAATAATTGGTTCGTTATGGAATATGTTAAACAAAAGAATTATGAGAAACTCGCCGCCTATATTGCTTGGATCCTAAAAGCAGTAAAAGGTTATGCGGTTAAGATTGTAAATCCCGGTGGAGTTGAAAATTGGACCTGGGGTAAAAATGTAAATTCTCTCGATGACCATGTGTTTCATTTTGAAGTAACCCCAAGAGAAATTGTAGAAAGTTTAGCAAAAGTCAATGAAATCTTGAAATTACCTCACACGATTCATGTCCATGCAAATAATTTAGGACATCCTGGAAATAAGGAACATACACTTGAAACTTTTAAAGCTGTAGAAAAAATTAAGGCAAAAGAAGGAAGAAAGTCATCTTTTCATCTCACTCACTGCCAATTTAATGCTTATGGGGGTACCAATTGGGGTGATTTTGAATCTGGAGCTCCTGATATCGCAGAATATTTAAATTCACATGATCATGTGACTATTGATGCTGGGCAAGTAATATTTGGTAAATCTGCTACCACAACTATGACTGCAGACGGTCCATGGGAATTTGCTTTACATCACATTGGAGGAACTTCCCCTTGGGGCGTAAAGCCAGGTGTTAAATGGATAAATGGTCAAGTAGAAGGAGAGTCTGGTTCTGGTATAGTTCCATATAAATTTGATCCCAAAGTAGCTGTTAATGCTGTCCAATGGGCAGTTGGTCTAGAACTCATGCTATTAACTAAAAATCCATGGCAAGTTTTTATGACAACTGATCATCCTAATGGTGGCCCTTTTACTTCTTATCCCCAAATTATAAGATGGTTAATGGATAAAAAATCAAGAGACAACGTTCTTTTAAATCAATGTTCAAAAAAAGCTTCAGAAAAATCTCAACTAAAGGACATTGATCGTGAATTAACTTTGAATGAAATCAGTATAATTTCTCGGGCTGGTACAGCTAAATGTCTAGGAATGACAGATAGAGGTCATTTAGGTGTAGGAGCAATTGGTGACGTAGCGATTTATAAATTAGATCCAAAAAATTATGATGGAAATGCAATAGAAAAAGCCTTTTCACTCACATCTTATACGATAAAAGATGGACAAATTGTAGTTAAGGATGGTGAGATTACTGCAACTCCAATGGGAACAACCCTGTGTGCTGAAGGAAAAGTTAAGGAGAGTGTCATGGAAGCTATGTTAACAGATGTTAAAACACATTGGCGCAACCATTATAGTATAAATTTCAATAA
>JBHLLJ010000237.1:0-2523 GCA_048885705.1 Candidatus Hermodarchaeota archaeon
CAAAATGCTTTTCCTGAAGAACTCTTTAGGCAATTATTTGAAATTGCTTTTGAATATGTCGAAAATGGATTCCAAGATTATAAAGAATACGTAAAAATGCAAAAGAGAGTTTTTATATAGATTTCTAAAAAAAATATTTTTCTCTTGTTATAATTTATTAATTTTCTTCTTCTCAAAAAAGAAACTTTAAATAGTAAATTATGATATATTTTGTTTGATATTAGCTTTTATTTTAAAATCTGATATGGTGCACTCAAAAAATTATAAATTAGTTATATTAATTTCTGCAATAATTATTTCATCTTCAATTGGGATTGGAATAGGGTATTTTGTCATCCAGGCGAATTCTAATAATGAAGATTATACCACTTATAAAAGCTATTACGGAGATATTTGTTTTGAGTATGGAGTAAAAAGTATCTGTGATGGGTATTGTGAATGGATTAATGAAACTTTGGATATAATTGTCTCTCCTTCAGAGAATGAGGTAATTGTTAATCAAATAACTAACAATTATTGCTCTCCAGAGATTACAGATCCACGATATTTTGGAGTAGAAATGGAATTGGTAAATAATAATTTAACTATTCGAGAAATCTTTGATCCTTTGGGGGAACCAATTGCCAGGTGCATTTGTCCATTTAGAATACATGGTACAATTTCAAATCTCACTACGGGATCATATAATCTAAGATTTATTTGGGTGAGTAGATATGTAAATCACACAGAGATATTAAAGGTTTTTGAAATAATTATTTAGCAAATTAATGGAAATCTTCTATGTGATTGTCTCATAATTGTTAAATCTTTCTATTACAAAAATCTCATTAAATCTAAAGTGGATAAGGCAATGATGCCTTTCTTAGTATATAATCAGCCAATAAACTCACAAATTCTTACTGAAGAATTAGTTAATGAAGCGAATTTTGAGCAAAATGCTTTTCCTGAAGAATTCCAAGATTACAAGGAATATATGAAAATGCAAAGAAGATATTTCATATAAAATCTCTCTCTATTTGATTAGCATTTTTCGATTGCATATCCCAATCTTGAAGTGCTAATACGATATTTAACAATTGGTTTACAAAATTTATAGGAGTTGAGAATTCATGAAACCGCAAAAAAGGGCTCAATCCATATTTAGACACTATAGATTTCTTTTTTCTTGGAAGCCATCTAGATTCTGCTATTTGCGTATATAATCTTTTTTTATTTTTTTCAAATTTGTTTGTGATTTTATTTGAGGTCATAAAGATTCCTATCAATTGAGAATCTTGATCTTTAATTTTTCGGATTTTGTAGTATGGATTAATAGATACACTATATTTATCTTTCAAGGTAATATTTAATCCGTCATAAGAAAATCGCCATAAAACAGGAATTAAAAGACATATGAAGAGATAAAATATGAAAAGTCCTTTAAAAAGCTCATTAAGAATAGGGATATTGAAATATATTATGTCAAGTTCTATTAGAAATAATGAAATAACTGAAATACTATTCAATAATAAAAATAAAATCCAACTCTTTCTTGTTCTTTTGATATTAAAACCAAGGGCATTAACATCGTTTTCAATATCTTTCTTAAGGGACGGAGTGACTCTCATTAATATTATCTTAATTAAATAAAAGATTGTATATGTTCCAATACTAAATATTATCCAATTTATTGTTAAGTTAAACCGATAGGGGGTTAATCCCGTAATAACTGCACCCTCATCAGGAATCAGGTAAATTGGATAAATTAGAGTAAAATGAATAACAACAATAATTAATAACACGGATAAAATTGACACAATTCTAATTGCTTTTTTTCGATATTCTTTTTTGATTTTATGGTAAGAGTATGAAATGTCTTCACTGTATTCAAAACCTAAATTTTTCGATGTAGCATTCTCTTCCATTATTTTGATTCACTCCATTTAGTTATTTTTTCTTTTTCTTCTTGAGGAGAAGTCCAATATTTTTGAACAATCTCTTGAAATAACTTAAAATCAGGATTATCTTCTACATTCAAATTAATGATATGGAATTTTTGAGATTTTTTTTCAATTTTAACGTAATTTTGTTGTTCTAAATAATCAAAAGCATGCATCAACTTTTCTAATCTATCAATATTTAGACAACTTTTGACATCAGTTTTGTTTATAACTGTATTTGATTCTTGTAATTTTGCCAGACTCATTAATACTTGTCCACCTCTAAGCGATGCTATATTTGTTAGTTTATCAAGAATTTTGCAAATACTTCGAAAAATTTCATTTAAATCATTATAGAAATTTACTTTTTCGTGTCCCCGGAGTTCTAATCCTATTTTAAAGTCATCTAATTGGTATTTCTGAATAAAATCTTCATAAGATATCGTCATTATGATATAATTATATCATAGAAATTATAAAAAAATACCATAAAGATATAGTAAATCTATTAGTTAATATAAATAATAGACGGCCAATTTGTTTTCTTTTACATAGAATTTGTATTTGTTTACACTTTGATTTCAAGTCCTTTTAAAAAACAAGG
>JBHLLJ010000238.1:0-2503 GCA_048885705.1 Candidatus Hermodarchaeota archaeon
ATTATAGCTCCGATTGGAGCAATTGCCATAGAGATCATATGATCAATTGACATAATTCTGCCAATTTTATCTTTTGAAACTACGGTTTGTAAGATTGTTAAATATGTAGAAACTGTGATCGGAAAAATTACCCATGCGGGAAATAAAGCTATCATCATAAAAATGAAATTTCCTGTGGGGGCGAAAATTGCGGGTATTTGACATACATAAGTCAACGCTCCTCCAATAATATTGATTTTAATTTTATGCTTCCATGTTTTCTTTATAGTAGTAATCACAGATCCGGTAATGTTTCCAAGTTGAGAGACAAACATCAACATAGCAAGATCTAATGGAAATCCTCCATGAGTCTCTTTAATAAAATTAGGGAATAATACAGCCCAAGGTCTATTTGTAAAATTCCATATCATAGCAAAACAGATCATCGCTAATAGCCCAGGAACCATCTTAATTGTTAATAATCCCGTTTTGAAATCCTTAAACATTGATTTTTTTACTACTTCTTCAGTGGTTTGCTGAATTTTTGGTATTTTTATAAGAAGTAATGGGCCCATTGCAATTATAAAAGTTATAATGTCGAGAAGAAAAATTTGTTCTGTGTTTGGAAAAATGGCCATAAGGGCTGCTCCTATCATTGGTGATATAGAAAATATTACTCCAGAGCTTAGAAAGTTCATTCCGTTGACTCGAGTTAAATGTTCTCTAGGTACCATAATAGGGATTAAGGATTGAACTGCGGGCAACTGAAAAGCAAATGAAGCTGCTCGAAATGTGTTTATAGTGAGAATGAAAGCAATATTTTGAATATCTAACAGAAAAAATATAAAGAGTAAAAATGTTAATACTGCTTGCATCGAATCTGATATTGCAATAATAGCTTTCTTATTCCATCGATCACTAATAACACCACTAAAAGGTGTGACAATGACTTGTGGAAGAAACATCAAAAACACTGAAAGAGAAAGATAGATAACGTTTCCGGCCATCCACCACGTAATTACAAATCCCACTATCATTGAACCTAGCATTGAGAATTGTTGACCAAATAAGAATAACAAATAATGCATATACGTTTTTTTATCGGTTTGTTTTTCCATTTTGATTACTTTTTTATTTGATTTTCCTTTTTATTATTATTCAATTACTTTATTTTATATATAGATTGAAAATGTGAACTTTTACTGAAGTTTAAAATTGATATTGAACTATTTCCATCCTGGTATTCTTCTTCATTAATAATTATCATATTGCACTGTGAAGATGCTTCACATCCAGGATCATTGAGCTTTTTTCCAATCATTGGTTTTTTCAAACCCATAATTATTCAACTTTTTATTGTAATGATAAATGGGCGAGTTAGAGTCTCGCCCAAACTTGTAAAAACCTATTCAATATGGATATGGAAAAGAATTATCGTAATTCATTTTGTAGAACTTTAAAAAAATAAAAAAATGTTTAAAAATTGGTATAAGATCGATTATACATTGGAGTACCACTTCTGATGATAATTATGGTCTCTATCTTTTTTTTCATTATATTTACCTCCATTTCGATTTTTTTTATTATTTTTTATCTATTATATTCGTAAAAATTCTTGTAGACTAAATTTTGGTGCACTTGATTAATAGAGATTAATTCTTGATGGTACACTGCATTTTGATTTGAGGTTAGGTTCTTAATATCTTTACTGAACTCCAAAGATTCTACTGGTTCCCCTAAAGCAAGTATATCATTTTCTTCCATTTCAGTAATGCATTCCATAATAATCTTGTCTACATCAACACAATTTTTTCTTACATCCTTATTTTTTATTGCTTGAGCCATTTTTTTTAACCTCCTTTTTTTCTAATTCAACTTTTCTTTCTTTTTTTTTCTTAAGAAATGAAAGGAAGTAAAAACATATATAGTTTATAGTCCAGAAGTTTGGTTGTAGTTTGTACTTCAACAGAAGTCTATATATTAGATTGAACCTTAGATATAGATTTTTTGAAAGCTTATTTTTACTCTAGGGAAAAAAGTATGAATGGATCAGAAAGAGATAAATATGAAATTTTTAAACTTTAACATATTAATTTCACTGAATATTAGCTAATACGAATCTAATTATCAAATATGAAGAATCCATTTTTTATCAACCCCTAATAACCTTTTAGGTTTAAATTTTAGATTTTCTATGTATTATGTTTGAAGTTAAAAAGAATTTTTGGACTGATTATTAAGAATAATAATTAATTAAAATAAGATTTAAATAAACTTCAATTAGTATTTCATTCATGGCTAAGTTTAAAATTGTTGTTAAAAAACATTGCTATTTCTGTGATTTATTAGTGAAATGGCTCTCAGATAATAAAGTTGATTACATTTCCTTAGATTATCAAGATCCTGAGGATTTTAACGATCCATTAATGAAAAATCCAACTTTTAACAGCTTATATTGCGATATGAGTGCCTGTGTTGAAAGCATTCCGCTAATTGTAAAAAATGATACAGAATTCTATTATTC